>JANPIJ010000085.1:0-40382 GCA_031424955.1 Ferruginibacter sp.
CGAAGCCGGCCATTACACCCTGTTTATTGAACTGGCGGAAACCTACCTGCCCAAAGACAGAGTACGAATACGCTGGCAACAATGGCTGAAGTACGAAAATAAAGTAATGGATGAAATGGAAGTGCGGGGCGACAGGATACATTAGGGAGTTAGCGGTCATTGTAACAAGACAGTAACAAACATAGTCAACAATAAAAAATTGAACTATATGAGAAAAATAATTTCATTTATGCACATATCGCTTGACGGTTTTGTATCAGGACTGAACGGAGAAATGGACTGGATTAAGGTGGATGAAGAGATTTTTGATTATGTGGGTAAGCGGATAAGCGAAGGTGATACTGCATTATATGGACGAGTAACTTACCAGATGATGGAAAATTACTGGCCTACCGCAGGAGACAAGCCGACAGCGACCAGGCACGAAATTGAACATTCAAAGTGGTATCACAAAGTTCACAAAGTTGTTTTATCAAAAACAATGAATCCCGATAGCAATCGGGACACGGGTTTGACCGACACAAAAATTATTAGCGACAACCTTTCGGACAACATAAATAAAATAAAACAACAGGCAGGTAAAGATATCTTGCTTTTTGGTAGCCCGACTGCAACACATTCACTTATTCAACTGAACTTAATTGACGGCTACTGGCTATTTGTTAATCCTATTATTCTTGGACGTGGCATTCCATTGTTTGCAGACATCAAAGACAAAATAAAACTAAAACTATTGACTACCCGACAATTTACTTGCGGGGTAACTGAACTCAATTACACAGTGGACAGACAATAACAACGAACCGCTAACATTGGTGGAGATGGGCAACATAAATAGGGTATAAAAAGTAAATACAGTATAAAAGTAAATACAGTGCTTCCTGCCTGCCGGTTATGTTTGAAAGTAAATCATCTCTTCTTCAAAATTTATATAAGGATGTTGCTGCCGGAGGTGATTAATTTTCTGCAGTTTGGTTTGCAAAAACTTTTTATGTTGTTCCGAGCCGGGGTTAAATGGCTTATGATTTCTTGCTGCATTAATGATATTGATTTCCTTCATCAGTTGTTGAGATGATTCATTGATGCAGGCGGCAACAAATTTTTCCCACACATAGTTGGTAGCTGCATAATTGGGATGCACCATATCTTCCGCATAAAAACGATAGTCTCTTAAATCATCTATTACCAATTCGTAGGCCGGAAAATAGTATATGTTTTCATGCTCATCCGCTACCTGGTGTACCGCCTGTATCAGCGTAGATTTGCTCCGGTTATTTTCTACAAACCCATCTCTTAAATGCCGTACCGGGCTGATGGTAAAAATTATTTTCATGTTGGGATTTACTGCAAAAAGCGCTTCCAGCATCCCTGCAAATTCAGCCACCACTTCGTTGATCATCAACAGCCTTTTATGAAATTTATCCGTGGGTACTTTGTGGCAATTGGCTGCTACATCACCATTACCCAGTTCATATACAAAGGCTGATCCTACCGTAATAAACAACCAATCCGCTTCTTTTATAAATTCATGTGCAGTTTGCTGTGATTGGTTAATCATCCGTAAGCACTCCTCCATATCGGGATGTGAAAACCTGCTATGATGGTTCCAACTGTTCCAGCATTCATTTTGATAAAACAGGTCTGCCGCTGTGTACTGCTTATTTGCGATATAGGAGTGAACGGAATTGGCAATACTTACCGGGTTGAATAAGATTCCATTCGGATTTTCAAGCACGGAAAATTTATGCTGTTTTAGTTTTGTGCCTATATTTTCTGTAAAGCAGGAACCGACCAGCAATAATTTATCCTGGTGGTGAATGGTTGTGGCAAACTGCCGGGGTGTGAATTCTAAATGAAAGTTCATGATATTTTTTGCCGCTAATACACGAATTTACACGAATGTTTTTGAATGGTTCTGTTTGATAAAATACAGTTACCCATTCCCGGCATTATCATTTAGCAAGGCATTGGTTTTAACTGGCTTTAAATTTGTTACCATCACGAAACATCACTAAAAAATAACGGATTAAATTTCAATTATGAAAGCGGGTTACCTCATCCTTTTACCAGTATTTTTCATGAATGGCATTGCTTATTCACAGGATATCTTTATCAGCAAAGACACCACCATCAACACCAACTGGAACATACCAGCAGGTACTATTTTAAAATTTGGAAGCAGGGGGCATATCAGTGGCAGAGGCACTATCAGGGGCGGCATTATAGATGCTGCATTGGGGCAGTGGATATTTGAGACCACATTAACAATCTTTCCCGAAGGAACCTATGGCACTTCATTCAGCGCTAAATGGTTTGGGGCCGGCAGGGTAAAAGATAACAGCGCAGCTTTACAAAAAGGGATCAATACCATTCTTGCCAATACCGAAACCCTCCGGGATTTTTTTATTCCCAAAGGCATTTATCCGTTCAGTAAATCGCTGACCGTTTCAAGTATTTATAAGGGACAGTATATTGGGAGCACCATCCATATTTTTGGCGAAACCTCCTTTTGGGATTGCTGCAGCGGCACTATATTAAAATACATGGCCACCGATGGTTTTGCCCTCGGCCTGCAATTGAACAAAGGAACCGAAATAAATAACCTGGCCATTACCGGCCAGTTTAAAGCACCTGCTACAAAAGATTCCATTTACTACAATACCCCCTTTGAAAAATATAAAGATGCCAACGGCCTGTGCGGCGAAATGTATGCCGGCATTGTGATTGACTATGATGGCGCTAAAAATTCCGGTGGCTCTACCGGCGTAAAGATCCACGACCTTTCGGTCGGAAATTTTAGTATCAATTACCTGGTGAGTCCAAATGGTAAAACCTTTAATGCAGATATTCTGCTCTTTGAAAATATCCGGTGCGGCGATGCCAAAGTTGGTTTTGCATCCGGGCAGGCACAGGAGAAGGGCAATGTGATCAGGGGCATTTATTCCTGGGGGCGTTTGCACACCCTGATTTCCATCGGCAGGTATGGCAAGGCGCAGGCAGGTAATTACCTGGTTGATGGCGGTAATGTGGCAGGCGGGTGTATCCGGCTTTTTGATATCAATCAAAGCGGGTGGTATTCCACTACTATTGCTAATTTATATTCGGAGAGCCTGGGTACCATTGGAAACATAAATTCTAAAATACCTACGGGCATCAGTAACTGTACTTTTCACTTTGTGTTTCCGGCTGTTATCGGCAGGCAAACCTTGTTTTATTCCAATACGGATAAAACCAGATTCAGTAATTGCATCTTCCGGTATTACGGATCAAACGAGCCCATGAAATTTGCCGGGGCGGCGATATATGATAATTGTACATTTAGCGGAACACAGGTAAAGGATTAAAATAAAAATGACCTTCAACATGGAGTATGGTTTCTTTTCATTGTTATACCGCACAGCGAAAAAACCGTTAGTTCGATTTTTTATGAGCCAGGCAGAACTACTACAATTAAGCTTTAGTGGCGTCGCACTCTTGTACTTTTTATCTTTATGGAGCGAATTAAAAATTCATCCATATACCCATTGCGAAGTTCAGCTTCCCGGTTATTGCAAATAAATTAATAGTATATTCGGCATCAAATTTCTTCTATGACTAAAATCATTTCCCCCTTATTGCTTGCTGCTACCGTATTCTTCTTTCAAACTGTTTCAGCCCAAAAAACCACCAGCCTTTTTAATGGAACCAACCTGGCCGGATGGCATGTTGATGTGCCTGAAATGGATAAAAATCCAAATGCGAAAAACCCGTTTATAGTTAGGAACGGAATGCTCGTAAGCCTTGGTACACCGGGTGGCCATCTTATTACAGATGCGGTATATAAAAATTACCGGCTTAATATCGAATACCGTTTTGCAGCAAAGCCCGGTAACTGCGGGGTGCTGGTACACAGTTCTACCTCAAGGGCATTGTACCAGATGTTTCCCAAATCAATCGAAGTACAGATGGAGCATGGCAATGCCGGCGACTTCTGGTGCATTGTGGAAGATATTGCCGTTACTGATATGGAAACAAGGCGTGGCCCCAAAGCAGAATGGGGAGGCACCGAGGGTAAAAGAAGGAACATTAAAAATCTTACCGACGGTGCAGAAAAGCCGGTAGGTGAATGGAACAGCATGGTCATTGAATGCCTGAAAGATTCGGTAAAAGTTTGGGTAAACGGGCAGTTGCAAAATTTTGGTTTCAATGCCACCGTTCAACAAGGCCAGATTGCCTTACAGGCCGAAGGATCGGAAGTGGAATTTAGGAAGGTGGATTTTACTCCTATAAAAAAACTGAGTAAGGATGGGCCGAAAAAATAAAGAAACAGACCATTTAATTTTGTCTACACTAATCAAAAAATGTATGCGAAGACACAGCATCCTTGAATTACTATGTCATCATTAGTGTTTCAAACAGGGCATGTTTGCATATACCTGTAAAAACTCTCTAAAATAAACTTAACACCTATTTGGGAACACTGTCCATGTTTTTGTACATAGTATCTGTAGCCATAAAAGTAGGGTCATAGGTACTGGTGGTTTTTTGTTGCCCGGCCGGATTAAACTTCATTTCTCCCGAGTCTGTTGTAACTTCTTTTGAACTTTTACTATCATCGCAGGAGATAATAAAAAGGGAAATAAATGCTGACAGGAAGGCTGACTTAATGATACATTTCATACCGATTGTTTTACTGATGATGATACAGATTTTGATCAAAACAAGGTACGGTCAATTATGGTAGCCCATGTTACACTTTTGATTTTTTTTGTTGCATAATCCACAGTTATGCCTTTGTTTGATCGACCAATGGAGTAATCCGGTACTAAATAGTTTCATCTGCTTTTTTTTTATTTCTATCACTACTTTCTTTCATCCCGTCCATTATCCAAATTACCCGCCACCAGCTATTCTATTTTTGATGCAGCAATTGATCATTCCATCATTAAAAGTAAATAGCATGAAAAATTTAAAAGCATTCGTATTGTTGGCAGCCTTTGTAATCAGCGCCCATATTGCAACGGCACAGGGTGAAGCAACACCTGGCCAGCCACGGTCCCCAAAGTGGATTTCTGAAAAAGGATACTGGGTTATTGAAAGCAATATCAAAACTCCCAAAAGCTCAATCGTCCGCTTTTATACCAACGACCATCACCTGATCTACACTGAAAAAGTGGAAGGTGTGGTATTGAAAGTAAAGAAAAAAAAGACCCTGATGAACTTAAAAAACGTGTTGGAAAAAGTAGTGTATGCCTGGGAAAAGAATGGCGAAGTGAAAGATACCGGTGAACTGTTAGCCGTATTGGGAAAGAAGTAATAATGAAACTTTTTTCAGTTATGCCCACTCTGCAGGAACTGGCTGGCCAAATGAATATCAAAGCGGAGTCCCGTAAAAATTTACGGGACTTCGCTTTTTGTCGACTAACTGTTTTGATCGATCAATTTAAACCGTATAGCTACTTTTCTTAGTCCGGGCTTTTTAAAGTGCCTATACTTTATTATTTTAGAGAAGTGTTACAACCATGAAGCATAACCCATTTATATTTTCAGATGAACCATCCTGGCGCCTTAGGCGGCATTTGGCATTCTGGCTGGTGTGGTGGATTTTCCAGGGTTTCCTTTATTCCTTTGTGGCCATTAACAGCGCCACTGCTTATTTTGTAAGACTACCCGTATCTATCGTTGAGTCCCTTATCTTTCTTTTGGCGCACATTTTCTTAACCTACTCGTTGATTTACTTTGTAATTCCACGTTTCCTGATAAAACAGCGTTACTGGACAGCCGCTGTGTGGGTGGCGATCCTGTTTGTTATTACAGCCGCCATGTCAGCAACTTTGTCAGTCACGGTTATTCCAGATATACGTGACTGGATGATGGGCGCTCGGTATATTGGCCCGCCAAGAAATCCAACCACCAATATTTTCTTAGGTTTAATGGCTGGCTTACGCGGAGCCATTACCATTGGTGGCATATCATCCGCCATTAAATTAATGAAATACTGGTATATCAAAGAACAGCGAAACCTGCAGTTACAAAAAGAAAATGTGGAATCGCAATTACAGGTGCTAAAGGCACAGGTACATCCTCATTTTCTTTTTAATACATTGAATAATATTTATTCGTACACCCAAAATACAGCTCCCACGGCATCAAAACTGGTAATGGGACTGTCGGATATGCTTCGGTATATGCTATATGAATGCAACCAGCCACTGGCGCCACTTTCAAAAGAAATAAAACTGCTGCTGGATTATTGCTCGCTGGAAAAGGTCAGGTACGATCAGCACCTCGATCTGCAGATAACGGTACCTGCCAATAACCGGGAACTATACATCGCCCCGTTATTACTACTGCCGTTTGTAGAAAATTGTTTTAAACACGGCGCCAGCAACCTCGTAGAGCAGGCATGGATCAGCCTTACCATTTCAATTGACGGCAGGCGCATGAAAATGAAACTGGTTAACAGTAAACCGATGGATGAAAAGAAGGCAACAGGAAATAAGACTGGTATTGGGATTGCCAATGTACTTGCCCGCCTGGAACTGTTGTATGCAGGCAAATATGAATTGTCCATCACCAATGAACAGGAAGTATTTATTGTAAATCTTACACTTGAATTAGAAACGCAAATGCCCCATTTTACCCCCATCGTTTCACAACAACAATTAGTTACCCATGCAGACCTATAAAAAGATACGTTGCCTGATAGTGGATGATGAACCGCCTGCCCGTGAAATTATTGTCCGCTATATTGAGCAGATCCCCATGCTGGAACTAACAGGCGAATGCGCCAATGCCATACAGGCCCTTACAGTGCTTCAGCAAACAAAGGTGGACCTTATATTTTTGGACATCCGAATGCCTCAACTGAACGGGAACGAATTTCTGAAGACCATCAAGAATCCTCCCAAAGTGATTTTTACTACGGCCTGGCCTGATTATGCGATGGAGGGATATGAACTGGATGTGGTGGATTATCTTTTAAAACCAATACAATTTGATCGCTTTTTGAAGGCAGTCAATAAAACATTTGAACTGAGCCTTGTGGTGGCAACAGAAACAGCACCCGCAACCAGTGAGCCCAATCATACAGCATCATTCGTTTATTTCAGGGCCGACCGGAAAATGGTAAAAGTAATGCTGCAGGACATTCTCTATATTGAAAGCATGAAAGATTATGTAAAGATATTTACCACTTCGGGGCAGATCATTTCAAAACAATCGATCACTTCGGTGGAAGAAATGCTGCCGGAAAAGAAATTCATTAGAACCCATCGTTCCTTTATCATTTCAATTGAAAAAATAAAATCATTTACAAATGAGTTAATTGAAATTGAAAAAGCGGAAATACCGATCGGGAAATTGTATCGGAATACGGTGATCAAAATGCTGGGATAACAGTGACTTTAGTACGAATGATCCAAACAGCCGTGTGAAAAGCCGAACAAAAAACAAATGTACAAGTGTGCGACGCCTGTGAAGCTTAATAGATATTCCAAAGTTCGGTTCAAAAAAATCAGGCGATATCAGCGCAGGATTAGGAGTGCTTATATTGAAACGGGGCTTTTGTGGGTATCGATTATATTCAAAAATTACCCGTCTACCAACTCCCCATAATCCACCAGCAACTCTTCTCCATTTGCAATATCCCTTAACGCTTCAAAAAATTCGCCTTCATTGATGGAGATTATATTGGGGGTATCTGAATGATTGAGAAAATTCACGAGGTCCATTTTCTTAAACCCATATTCCGGTACATAATAATTTTCCTCATCAAACAGGCAATAAGTTTCAACCAGGGTTTTGGAATGAGCAGGTAGCAGATCAATATCAGTTTTGGGAATCCTGATCCATTCGTCATGGCGGATGACTGACCTGGAGAACATATCCCGGCACCCTTTGGGGATATCCCGGATTGCAAAAACACCAATGCCTTCGATGGGCGAAGGCTTTATCATTACATAAGTGTTACCTGCCAACTCAGCCAACAATGCCGCTTTATTCATTTGCTTCAGTGGTAAAATTAAAATGTGTCCAACTTATTTGCTGGTCACCAAACGTTCATTTACGTTCACCAGTTCCACATCGGGTTTTGATTCATCGGTTAATTTCACTTTACCACGGTCGTTTCTAATCACTCTTGAATACAGGGAGATTTCCTTATCAAACAAAAAGCGGAAAAATAGCTTTGTCCAGGAGGTATGGTAAAACAACGTATTGTAAAAGGAAGGTGCGCCTGATCTTATCTGTGGCAACCTGTTCCATGGTACGGAAGGAAAGTCGTGATGCTCATTGTGAAAACCAACATTAAAAGCCACGGTATTCAACGGCCCGTAATAACTATAGGTTTCCTGATCGCCCTGGGTTAGGTAATGCTCCTGTATCCACCTTGCACCCAACGGATGCAATCCTACTGAAAAGAAAAAACTAAACAATAAAAAGAAGATGGCTTTTGGTCCCATTAATAAAGTAACAGCAACGATAAAGGCAATTTGTACCGCCCAGTTTAATGCCACCCAGCCATCAAAAGGTTTTATTTCCTTTAACCTGTTGATTCTAAATACCTGGAACAGCGGATAAAACAGTAACCACAATACCTTACCGATAAAATAATTATTGATCAGTTTCGCCTCCCATTTATTGGGCAAATCGGCATCCAATTCGTGTACGCCCTGGAAAGAATGATGCTTGATATGGTATCTTTCAAACGATACTGAACTGGGAAACAGTTGGGGGATATTGGCAAATATACCAGCCAGCCTGTTGGCTTCCGGCTTTTTGAATAACAGCCGGTGGGCACATTCGTGTATCATTACAAACAATGCATGATCCGCAAAAGCTCCCAGTAAATAGGCGGCTCCAACCACAATCCACCATGACTGGTCAGACACCAGCCAGGCCATCCCCACCTGGAACAAAACCAGCCCGATGATTGCGAAAATGGTTAAAGGATTTTTACCGATTAACTTCCTGATGTGCGGATGCTTTTTCAGGATTTCTTTGGTTCTTATCCGGTGAGGCTCAGAATACGCTGAGAATACAAATGAATTTTTCTTAATCATGGCCGAAATATATTACATTTTTGAATAAAACTCCCCCATTGATTCAAATATTATCATTTCATGGGGATATTTTTCAGACACATGGTATTATGTGATAATGTATATGCCTGATTTTTAAAACTACAACAGAGGAAAGTTAAATTGATGTGTACTGATAAAAAAGTGCACTTAACAACCATCCCTGGTTTATATGCATTTTGTAAATTGTTTGTTGCCCGTTTACTATTGACTGGCTTTGTAATATCATTGATGCGATATTATTTTCAGGGAGGTATACCATTACAATTAATACCATTTGCAATTAATGTTGTTGTTGATAACGCTGCTTCGGAGCCAACTGCACGAACACCAACAACGGCAATAACCAACCAAATAAAAAAGGCGTCCCTGATAAGGAACACCTTGAAATTTATTGATAAAAGAACTCAGGGAGTTGTAAATTTTACTTCTTTTAAATACTTTTTTGCGTCTTCCACTTTTTTAGGAAATAGAGTCCTGTCTTTCAGTTTTGAAGCAACTAAAGACAAAAGCCCATTCTCCGGTACTTTTACCAATTTTCCAGATTTTATTTCTTTAGCTTTCATTACGTAAAATTAACGCTTTCTTTTTAATAAAAATACAGCATCATAACCCTTATGACACACATATTCTTCCAAAATTGTTTGGCTTTCTTCATTCTTTTTCCCTCCAAAGAATTGGTAATTCAGAACTAGCTGGTCATAGAATTTATCTACATATTTTCTGTATACGTTGATTCGCCTGTTAAACTTTCTGCACTCTTCGAAACAATTCTTTACACAGGTTATTCTGCAATTTTCAATAAAATCAGGTCTGCCATCGCTTCCCTGAACTATTAAAATATCATTTTCATAAATTGTAAAAAAGGCTGGAATTGTGCTTAGTACTGTGTGGAAGACTTTGTAGGCGTCTCCATTATTGGTATTCACATCATCAATAATTATATCATTTTCTATATCATAGTCACCGAAACCCAAATTATAGACATTTTTCTCGTTGAGCTCTTGCACAAAGGAAAATTGTATTACTTTGATGACATCTTCTTTCCCTTTACTAATAAAAAAATATTTTATATCAGTTTCTGATTTCTGCTCTTTTAATTCATAGATATTTTCAAAATTACTCATTCCTGCTTTACGTTTAAGACATCAAATGTACGGTGTCTTCAAGATAGCATCCGTCGTTCATATACCTGCTATTTAGAATGCTGGCCAATTTATGTTTTCTGGTTTCTTAAATTAAAAGACCACCAGTATAAACTGATGGTCTCCGGCTGCATAGGCCGGCAGATTATTTGTTGAACGTTCGGTTAACGGTTAGTTACCGGAGCTGTCCATGACTGATCTGTAGATTGCATGAATACCTCCTTTTTATTTGATGAATTATAAATGTACCAATTTTTTAAAATCCATCCATCAACCGGGTAAATAATTTTTTGAAGGTACGGGCCTGGTAGGGTCAGGCCGCTGCCTGAATTCAAAATCATACAGTCAAATTTCCAGCTTTTCCAGCACCAGTAAAGTTTCCATTAATTTATTCCATGCAAGCTGCCATTCATCTTTCGCAGAATGCACTTTATCATGGTCTGCTCCCCCTTCGCTGCCTTTTTCTGTCATATAGGCTTCCAGCTTTTCAAGGGCTTCTTTATTGAGTTCTTCCAATTTGTTTTTATGATCCATATATTCGTTTTTTATACTCAAAAGTTACGGATAAATAACAGTTAAAACAACTATTAATTGAATGAGGTATTTAATTTAAGTGATCGTATTTTCAAATAATATATAACTGCAGATTCCTTAAAATCTTCAGGTGATTCAGACAATTCCTTACCTACCTCCTTACTCCGTTTACTCTTTTTACTCTACATAGCCCTTCCACCTCATCCCCGATTCCCCTACTTCTTCGCACTTACTCTCCAGATCGTATTACTAACGTCATCCGTTACCAACATCGAACCATCTGCCAGCAAGGCAACATCCACGGGCCTTCCGCGTACTTCGCTGTCCCTGGAACCTTCCACCATGAAGCCGGTTAAAAAATCTTCCGGCTGCCCTGTTGGCTTTCCATTGGTAAATGGAACGAATACTACTTTGTAACCGGCCAGTTGTTTCCGGTTCCAGGAACCATGCTGTGCTATAAAGGCGCCGTTTTGATATTTGGAAGGAAAAGATTTTTTATCATAAAAAAGAAGGCCCAGGGATGCGGTATGAGATCCCAAAGAAACATCCGGTGTAATCGTCTTGCTAACCAGGTCGGGCCTTTGATGATCTTTCATTCTCGGATCTTCATGCGGGCCATAGTAAGCGAAAGGCCAGCCATAAAAGCCACCTTCCTTTACACTTGTTAAATAGTCAGGCACCAATTCATCACCCAATTCATCCCTTTCATTTACTGCGGTCCATAAAGTATTAGTACCTGGTGCCCAATCCATCCCGGCAGGATTTCTAAGCCCCGCTGCATAAATCTTCTCACCGCTGCCATCCGGGTTTACTTCCAAAATACAGGCCCTCCTGATTTCGTTGTCCAGCCCTTTTTCCGCCACGTTGGTTCCGGAACCTACCGCTATATAGATTTTGGTTTCTGTTTTGTTGGTGATAATATTCCTGGCCCAATGGCGGTTGTGACTGCCGGCAGGCAATGCTACAATTGGCGTTCCTTTACCGGTCAATTTATTATCCCCCGGCTTGTAGTCAAATTTTAATAATGCATCCGTATTGGCTACATAAAAATGATCGCCCAATATCAACATCCCAAAGGGCTGGTTGAGGTTTTCGGCAAAAACAAAACGTTGCTCGGGTATTCCATCTTTATTGGCATCCCTGAACATGGTGATGCGATTGGCACTTACACCAATATGCTGGGTTTTTATTTTACGGGAAATTTTCGCCCCAAATTTCAACATCCCCTTTAGTATGGTATTTGATTCGGCAATAAAAACATCGCCACTATTCCCTACGTAAATCCACCTCGGATGGTCAAGACTGTCGGCGAATTTTGTAATGGTGAACCCGGCAGGCGCTAAAGGCATGCTTCCATCTTTCCATCCAATCACCTTGCTGAAGTTTTTTACAGACTTTGTTTCATAAGGCCCGGGCAGCTCATTAGCGGAATGCCTGCCGCTAATGAGGGTCTTATTGGCCCGGTCTCCGTTTGCACAAGCGGCTAATAAAATAATGCCCGCCAAAACACTCAAACTTATCAATCGATTCCTTGTCATTGTAAAATTTTTTACCGGTTTCCCTGGTTTAGTCCAATATGGATGCCAGTAATGAATAAATAAGCGAAGGCATCAAATGTTGATGAAATCAATTGTTGAAAAGGGATGAATATTTCCGGAAACACTGGAAAGCCGGGAATGTAAACAGCATGAAAATACCCATTGAAAAATATCCGGGATCTGGTTTTCCCTGTCTTCTATTTTACGAGCCATTCTTCATTATACGCTTTACAAAAAAATTTACAACATGAACCATGTTACATTACCCGCCCCAAGGCAAAGCCTGGTAAGGAACAATGAGTAGAAAATTTACTTAAAGAAGAATTCAGTTTGGCAGAGCAGGATCCGCCTATCATTACCTGGCTTGCATTTCGGATTGGCTATTCTGCATTTGGCAATTTCCACAGCCTTCCGGTTGAGGATAGCATGCAGGCTCATTTAAGTGGACCCATCACAGCAGCACTGGTGGCGAATGCTTCCAAATTATTGCTGGTGCCGCCCGTGATTGAAATGGCAGATAGTCGTCCGGTAAAACCTCCCTGACAGGGAAGGGAATTGTATTTCCTGGCACCTTCTTTATTTTTAAAGAAAATTTCAAACGACAGCGCCATCATTATTCCGGCAATGTCATATTTTATACAATTTAATCATTACTGGTATTGCGGAAAATACTTGGCAATGGTGGAGGTGATCATTTCGGTAGTCATGGGCTTATTGCAAAATTCCGATACTTCCGGAATACTTAAAGCTTTTAATTTATCGTCCGGGTTTAAAGAAGTGGATAACATGATAACAACCGGGGAGTGCGGCAGGTTGTCTTTTAGCTCCCTATACTCTTCTAAAAATTCCCATCCATCCATCGCAGGCATATTGATATCAAGGAAAATGATATCGGGAAACGGTAAGGCATTGTAGTGGCGGGTTGCAAAACCACTGTCAGCAAGATAATTCAAGGCGGATTTTGCAGTTTGCTTTGTCTTTATATGGAGGGTACAATCTGCTTCACTGATGATCATATTACTCAAATAATTGGTAGCCTCATCATCATCCACCAGTAATATGCAATTTAATTTTTGTTTCATTGATCAGATAAGCAGGCAGTTGTAATAATTAAGCGGATGCTGCGTGACAATTTTTTAATCCGTATGTATCCTGGTCTCCTGTTAATCAATGTTACAAAAAAAATAAAACTTTAAACTTCCGTAATATTTTTAAAACGCAGAAATCTACTGGCTATTCTTTCACATTGACTACTTGAGTCCGGTATAAATTTATTCATGATGTTGAAATGCCATACCGGGCTTACAGGTGATGCAAGAATTGTCATCGCCAACACGCTGAGTTGTTATCCTAATATAAAAAATATCCAGGCAAACGATGCCATACAATTTCTTCGCAGCAATCTTCCAACATCGTGCAGATGGTAAGCAAATCAAACCATTAACTATAGTTAAAGTTATGTGCTATGATTTTTAGAATGTTATATAATTCCAAAAATTTTTTACATAATTTACAGGTGTGGGTATACCCAAATCTAATAAGATGAACCCCCTGATTGCTCAATGAAGGATAAATGTTATGGAGGCCGCCTCATCTTAAACCTGCTGTAAATAACTGCTACTGTAATGCCTTTAACTGATGTTTAATTTCATTGACTGGCAGTTTCACTTTATACAGGTGAAATAATGATCAACCTATCAATAAGGTATTAAAATTAATGGATGTATAAGCAAATCCGCATAACTTTCTATGATGTTAACCGGGTATAACCCCGCAGGCAATGATCCCTCGCAGGGAGCAAAAGAAAATTATACTTCATCTAACGCAGAACACTCTACGAACATAGGACAGGGATCGTTCGGGATGTATGAAAACCTGGGAAATTATAAACGCCAACAAAGTTACCGGGCTACTTTACATACCAGAAAATCTGTAGTTGAGGTTAAATAACATATTTTTGAAAAAATATAAAAAATGGCTGCTACAAAAATTACAGTAAATAATAACGGATCGCTTAAAATTGAAGGTGATTTTGAAATCGTTGACAGATCAGGTAATGTATACGATTTAGGCGGAAGGGAAGTATTGGGGATCTGCCGTTGCGGCCTTTCTAAAAACAAACCTTTTTGCGATGGTTCACACAACGGGCACTTTGAACACAACGCCGAAGCATTTGCATTGCCGCCAAAAAAAACAATTTGATATAACCGGAGAGAAGTATGGAGTGATCACGGATACAGTATACAGGTAAGTTGATGCATGGCTACCACTTCTTATTACGGAATTATTTATCAATTAAAAACAGGGGCATTTTTCAGGTCGCCCCTATTTTTGATTGATAAAATATGATCAGTTTTGTATAGGAAAATAGCTGCGTTCCTGCCTTTTTACAAAGACCTTACCATGCCCATTGCTTCAACCGCCATCCGCTGGTTGTATTCAAATGCAAGTTGTTTGTGATTGATGATATCCACAATGGTACCTATAAAACAAAGCCCCGCTGTAAAAAAGTACAGGATACCCATTCCCGGTTGTCCCACTACAAACCGCTGAACGCCCCCGGCCAAAATAAAACCAAGCAGGCAGCAAAGCAGGATGGTCTCCGCTTTTTTACGCTTTCCGTTATACAGGGTAATAAACAATTGAAACTTATCATCCGGCAAGTTACTGGTAACTGATTGCAGGTAGGCCAGTTCATCAGGTTCCACCGCGGGGATTAGTGTAATTAATTCAGACTTCATATTGACGTGTTTTTATTGGATAAAATAATTGCTTTATTCTGAAAAATATAATCACGACTGCCGGTATGCCAAACAGGTGGTCCTGGAAAGATTGCGTAAAACGCAGGTGCAAAGCATGATGTATGGAATGTCCTAATCCGCAACCCGGGCAACTATCAAAACCGGCAAACCGAAACAAACACAACGAGGGCTGTGCAGTACCCGCTTCCATAAAAAAAATCAATAATAACCCGGTTATCCAAAACAGTAACTCAAAGTGCTGCCTCATCTGCTTTTTTATACGGTGAAAGCCGGCAGACAAATACCGGCGATCACTATTTGTCTTTGCCATCATTTCCAGGTTCGTCTTCATCCTTGATATTTGTTTTTGGAACCGGTAGTTTACCCCGCTTGTAAATGATCAACCCATTTAAAAAATTACGCAATACCTGGTCACCGGCTTCCACATAACCCGGATGATCTTCGTTTCTGTAAAGATCACCCAATGCACCTTTGGTTATTTTAAAATCCACCAGTTCAAGTATTTTAATAATGTCATCGTTGCGCAGGGAAAGGGCCACTCTAAGCTTTTTTAATATATCGTTGTTGCTTAACATTGCATCGCTTTTTTAGAAAATAACTGATGGTAAATATAGTTCAATTAATGTAAAATAATGAATGTAATGACCTGTGGGTATATTGCTGCACCACTGGTATTGCCAGGCGTTCCGGCGGGAGATAAGCGAAAGTTTCGAAATAAAAAAACCGCCTTCAATTTTTTGAAGGCGGTTGTAATGAGTCAGTAAATATAATTCTAATGTTGAATCAATATCTTCTCCAATCTAATAACCTTGCCGGCAGTATCTATAACCTTCAGAATATACAATCCTCCTGCAAGACTGCTTGTTTCTATCCTGGTAGTTAATTTAGCGGCAGTTTGTTTTCTTACAATTTTACCGGTTACGTCATACAATTCTATTGCTCTTCCTTTTTCTGATGCATAACTGTAAACGATGATAAAGTCATTGGCAGGATTTGGATATACATCAATGCTATTATCCTTTTTAACTTCCGCGATGGTACTTACAATTGCGGGCTTCGCTGTCCTTAATCCAACCGGCGCCTGGTAAGTAAATTCCAGGATGCTGCCGGGGTTAGCCGGCGTGGTAGTTACCCCACCGGTAGGTCCTGAAGTAGAGCCACTTGAATCGCAGGCAACATATATTTTTAAGCCATCCGGCGAAACCACTACATCGCGGAACCTTCCCTTGCCGCGGAAATAATGAATGGTATCGGAGATAATGCTAAGGCCATCATTGCTTAACTTGAATCTTGTAATGGTGCCTGCTTTTAGTTGAGCCACCAGTAAAGAATTTTGCCAGCCCGGAATGGCAGTACTTCCATAAAAATCTGTTCCTGACGGAGCCGTTGATGGCCAGGTCATATTACCGGTTGCATCTGTAGGAGGTGTTGCCACGGGGAACAGGGAGCGAATTGGTTCTTTCGCATTCAGTGTGGTACAATTATTCTGTTCATTTACTACCGCAAACCCACCAATGGTGCGGCCGTTATAGTTTCCATCGCAGAAACCCGCCACCTGTGGCCAGCCATAATTTCTTCCCACTTCAATCACATTCAATTCATCATCGCTATAAGGCCCGTGTTCACTGCTGTATAAAATATTGGCTCCATTTACATTGCCCCATACAAGCCCCTGTGGATTTCTGTGGCCAAATGTGTACACCGCTGTTTTAACTCCTGCATTGGAAAAAGGATTATCTGCAGGTATCCATGAACTGCTGACCAGTTCGGTATTTAAGCGCAGTACCTTCCCTTCCAATACAGTCAGGTTTTGCGCATTGTTAGCCCTGGCCGCATTATCAAACTGCCCTGCTCCCATATCACCCACGGTATAATATAATTTAAGATCCGGTCCCACCGCAAGCCTGGATGAGTTATGATCATTACTGCCGGGTATGTCCTGCAAAATAGTTACCGGCGATTCCAGTAGTTGCGTCGTACCGTTATAAGTATACCGTTCGATCCTTGTTTTTCTTACAGTAGAACTCGTTGACTGGTAGGTATAAGAAATGTACACAAATGGTTTACCGGTATTGAATTGCGGATGCAAGGCAAGTCCCATTAATCCATCCTGTCCACCTACACGCACCATATTCGCCCCAAGCGAAAGCACTACTCTTTTCACACTGGTTGCCGGGTTCACAAAACTCACGGTTCCAGCAAAACGCTCTGTGTACCAGATATTGTTATCCGGACCATACACCAGGTCATGTGGCATTCGCTGGTTGCCAATAACGGTACGCTGTGTAAAGGTTTCACTACCCGCTGTAGGTAAAAGTGTGGTTACATTCAATACGGTGCTGGCGGCACTTGCATTGCCGGCTGCATCCCTTGCGATTACAGTTAATGCATAAGTAGTACCCGGTGTAAGGCCTGTTACTGTATATGAAGTTGAAGCAACAAGTGAGGTATTATCTTTCACTCCATTCTTATAAACATCGTAACCCGCTACACCCACATTATCTGTTGCGGCACTCCATGAAAGGGTAAAAAAGGTCTGCCCCATATTGCTGGCAGCCAGGTTTGCCGGAACCGTTGGAGCCTGTGTATCCGGCGCACCGGTTGTTGCATTGATTGTACTGCTGGTGCTGGTATTACCCGCCGCGTCTTTTGCCACCACATAAAAGCTATAAAGGGTAGATGGCGTAAGCCCTGTTACATTATAAGAATTAGCAGTAATATTGGCTGCATTAATCTTTACATTATTTTGATATACATCATACCCGCTAACAGCCACATTATCCGTGCTGGCCGTCCATGTTAAGGTTAGTGTTGACTGTGCAACAGCAGATGCGGTTACATTGGTTGGTGCCGTAGGCGCCTGCGTATCCACCAGTTGTGCCAGCAATTGTGTGCCGGGTATCACTTCACTTGGGCTGGTAGTTGCCTGGCCTGGTTTGGCCCAGCCTACCGCCATATTATCGCCACCGGTACCTTCTTTCACCAATGCCTCTACATAATAAGCCTGTCCTGCAGTAAGCGAAATGGCAGCCGATTTTTGGGTGGTGAATTTGTTCCACTCCCTTGAATTGGTATAAGAAGTATGGTAGGCGATCCGTACTTTGTTTGCGGAACTGCTGGTGGTACTTAACCATAACTCTACATTGTCATCACCGGCGATCCAGAATGTATAGGTACCCGTGGTTGGCGGACAGATATACCCGTTTACCCGTATGCCATAATTATCACCTGCTGCCGATGGTATTTCAAAACTGGTAAGCGTACCGGTTACGGATGGTGAATTTGGATAGGCTGCAATGGAAGTTAAGCTGGCAACCGTGGTACCGGTAATGCTATTCCATTTCTGGTAAGCGATGGTACCGGTGCTGGCGCATGCTGAGGCGGCAGGAGTAGTTATATTCAGGGTATTGCTGTTGGCAGAAATATTTCCTGCGGCATCACGTGCCTGTACATAAAAACTATATGCCGTAGCGGCTGTAAGCCCTGTTACATTATAAGTTGTAGCGGTAACAATGGCAACATTTATTTTAACTCCGTTCCTGTAAACATCATAACCCGTAACGCCTACATTATCCGAGGAAGCAGACCAGCTCAATGTAACGGTTGTAGAAGTGAGCGCTGAAGAAACGAGATTGGAAGGTGCCGTTGGTACACTGATATCAGGTGTATTGATATTAATGGTATTACTGTTGGCAGATGCGTTACCGGCATTGTCCAATGCTTTTACATAAAAGCTATAAGCTGTTGCCTGGGCCAGGCCGGTAACATTATAAGTTGTTCCGGTAATTGGTACAGTATTAATCTTGATGCTATTCTGGTAAACATCATAACCCGTAACTCCTACATTGTCTGTGGATGCTGTCCAGCTAAGCGTTACTGAATTAGCAGTAAGATTGGATGACACCAGGCTGGCAGGTGCAGTGGGCGCCTGTGTATCTGGTGTGGTGATATTAATGGTGTTGCTGCTGGCAGAAATATTCCCTGCGGCATCACGTGCCTGTACATAGAAGCTATAAGCAGTTGCTGCATTCAGCCCGGTTACATTGTATGAAGTGCCCGCAACAACAGCACCATTGATTTTAACTCCATTCCTGTAAACATCATAGCCGGTAACGCCCACATTATCTGAAGCCGCTGACCAGCTTAGCGTAAGCGTTGTCATGGTAAGGGCTGATGAAACGAGGTTGGCAGGTGCCGTTGGTGCACTGATATCAGGTGTACTGATATTGACGGTATTACTGTTGGCAGATGCGTTCCCGGCATTGTCTGATGCTTTTACATAAAAGCTATAAGCTGTTGCCTGGGCCAGGCCGGTAACATTATAAGTTGTTCCGGTAACCGGTACAGTATTGATCTTTACATTATTCTGGTAAACATCATAACCCGTAACACCAACATTGTCTGTGGATGCTGTCCAGCTAATCGTTACCGATGTGGCGGTAAGGCTGGAATAATTAATACCGGATGGCGCAGTGGGTGCCTCGGTATCCGGTGTTGTAATGGATACGGTATTGCTATTAATAGAAGAGTTGCCTGCTGCATCCTTCGACACAATATAGAAATCATAACTGCTCAATGCAACCAATCCGCTTATCGCATAGCTGGTAGCAGCACCGGCAGCGGTAGCGATTAATACATTGTTTTGATAAATATCATAAGCGGTTACACCCACATTGTCAGTGGCTGCTGTCCAGCTAAGGTTTACAGCAGTTTGTGTAACACTTGTTGCAGCCAGGTCTGCAATAGCAGAAGGGGCTTCCAGGTCCGGTGGTGCAGATGTGGTTACATTTACAGGAGCGCTGTTGGATACATTCCCTGCAGCATCAGCGGCCTGTACATAAAAACTGTAAGTGGTGCTGCTGGTTAAACCGGTTACATCAAATGAAGTGACTGTTACCGGTGTGCTGTTGATCTTATTGTTATCCTGGTAAATATCATAGCCTGTTACGCCAATATTATCAGTGCCTGCTACCCAGTTTAAGGTAAGCGTTGTTTGTGTAATAACTGATGCACTTAAATTGGATGGTGCTAAAGGCGCTTCTGTATCGGGCGTAGTGACGCTTACGGTATTACTGCCGGTAGAAAAATTACCGGCTGCATCTTTTGCCACAATGTAAAAGTTATAAGGTACCAGTGCCGACAGACCGGTTACCTGGTAAGCGGTAATTGCAGCAGTTGTACTGGCAATCTTATTGTTATCCTGGTAAATATCATAGCCTGTTACGCCAACATTATCAGTAGCGGCGGACCAGCTAAGGTTTACTGTACTTTGGGCAATGTTGGATACCGCAAGGTCAGCAGGGGCGGAAGGTGCTTCCGTATCCGGTGGAGCCGGTGTTGTTACATTCAGTATGCTGCTGTTGGTTGCATTACCTGCTGCATCTTTAGCCTGTACATAATACTGGTAAGCAGTAGAAGCAGACAGGCCGGTAACATCGAAAGTAGTGGCGGTTATTAATGAAACGTTGATTTTTGCCCCATCCTGGTAAACATCATAACCCGCTACTCCAACATTGTCGGTGGAAGCATTCCAGTTTAGTGTAAGGGAAGTTTGCGTAAGTGCAGCAATTGCCAGGTTTGCAGGTGCAGTTGGCGCCTGCGTATCCGGAGTTGTGATGTTCACGGTATTGCTGTTTACAGAAGCATTTCCGGCTGCGTCTTTTGCAAGTACGTAGAACTGGTATACAGTGGAAGCAGCCAGCCCGCTTACATTGTAATTAGTGGCTAATACCAGCGATGAATTGATCTTTGCTCCGTTTTGATAAATATCGTAACCGCTTACACCTACATTGTCGGTGGATGCATTCCAGCTAAGCGTTAGGGTTGATTGTGTGATAGCGGATGTAACAAGGTTTGCAGGTGCTGCCGGAGGCAGGTTATCGGGTGTTGTTATGTTGATCGTGTTGCTGTTGGCAGAAGTATTGCCCGCTGCATCCTTTGCCTGTATATAAAACTGGTAGGCGGTTGAAGTAGTTAAGCCGGTTACATTAAAGGTGGTGCTGGTTACGAGTGACGTATTAATCTTTATTCCGTTGCGGAATACATCGTAACCACTTACTCCAACATTATCTGCAGATGCTGTCCAGCTTAATGTAACCGAAGTAGCAGCGAGGTTGGATGATGTAAGTGCGGATGGCGCTGTAGGCGCTTGTGTATCCGGTGTGGTAATGTTGATCGTATTGCTGTTGGCAGAAGTATTGCCTGCCGCATCTTTTGCCTGTGCATAGAACTGATAAGCAGTTGCAGCCGAAAGGCCGGTAACATTATAAGTAGTGGTAGTTACAATAGACGTATTGATTTTTATACCGTTACGGTAAATATCATAACCAGTTACGGCAATATTATCCGTTGATGCTGTCCAGTTCAATGTAAGCGATGATTGTGTAAGTGCGGTAGCAGAAAGATTGGAGGGGGCTGTGGGAGCCTGCGCATCGTTTCCGTTTAAAGTCAATACAAGATCACCAAAATTTTGGGTGTATTGCCAGTTATTGGCATCCCCGGCCCATTGCTTTTGGCTATCCCTAACCGATCCATCGTCATCATCGTCATTTGCCACGTCAAATCCGATGGTGTATCCCAGTGCAGGGTTGGTAATCCCGACATTACTCCATGGAATCCTCATTTCTACTGCATAGCCACCGGTAATATTAGACCATGCATGGGTGACTCCGGTTGTCTTTGCATTCTTCTCCCAAATTGCAGAACTGTTCCATTCTTTTACAAACTGCCGGTCATTAATACCGTATGAAGTGCCGCCGTTATTTTCCGCATCAATGAATATTTCTATGGCATCATCGTCCCAACCGTTGGGTGAATCGTTCTTTTTAGTGGCATCAGTGACTTTTACAGCTACATATAAATACAAGCTATCCCAAAGAACTGCATAGGTAACAGTATTGTTAGGTGTTCCGGTAATTGTTTTGGCCAGCGTATTGGTAAATTGCCAGGCCGATTCACTGGGATTACCATTAACGGAAATGGTTGTGGTTCTTTTTTTTGCAAACACCACAGGTGTTTGAGCCAGCAGTGAGGTAGATACGAAAGCCAAAAAGCAGGTTAAGAATAAAATTCTTGTCATAGAAATGGTCGTTTGATTGGATAAAAAAATTAAAGTACAGTTGTAATGGGAAAGAAATTTAAATAAGCAAATGGCTTGCGGGTGAAGAGCACCGGGTAGTTTGACAATGTTGTTTGAAAATGACTAAAGCAATGCGCTGGTCATTTGGCCGCCAGTTGTGGACAACCGGGCTGGCAGAAGGATAATAATTCATATTTGCTAAATTTTGGAAATAATGCTGGATAACGTATTTATTTATGTGCTTAGTATAGACGGCGGTAATATGTAAATATTAACTGATTGGTTGCAAAGTAAGAAAGTTAAATAAATTGTCCGCAGGTTTCATTCAAAATTTATTCAATACCTGGCCATTATTGGATAACAATCATATTCATAAGCCGGTTCAACAGGGACGGGTGTAACCCACCACCAACATTTGACAGGTTCCAAAACCTGATTATTTCGCCGTCCGGAATTGCAGCAGTTTCAAACCCAATTAAAACCTGCCGTGAGCGGCAACCAAAGGAAGCCAAATAAAAAAAAGGCCCACTTGGTGTGGTGTCATATTTTCACCTATCGGTGTACTCGTTGGTTCACGGTAAAAAATAACTACTGCATTTATAGCGGCTTTCCTTGCCTGCCATTCTCCTCCGTTTTTACCGGTCAACTCTCACCATCAATCTTGCCTGGCAACCCCAATACTGTCGGCAGCCCATCCAGGCTTTGTAAATTATTCTTATTTTGATATTCTTTCAAACCCTCTTCCCCTTTCTGGTCAGCCCATTCAAAATGGATGTTTCTTTCGCCCTGGTAGTTATAAAGCGGCACACCAAAACCGCAGGAAGTCTGCACCTTACTGATCTCCGCCACTATTATCTGCCTGGTGCTCGGGTATATTTTAAAATGAGCAGCATACTCCTCCCATTCGCTGCTACCTGGTAATACCGTAACTCCGGTTCCATATAAACGTAGAATATTGGGAGCGCCATTGAACGAGCAAAACATAAAAGTAATCCGGCCATTTTCAAGCGTGTGAGCAGAGGTTTCATTACCGCTGCTTACCAGGTCCATATAAGCACACTTATTGGGTGATAACACCTGGAAACAATCCAATCCTTTTGGCGAAACATTGATATGTCCTTCTGCACTCAGTGGTGCGGTGCCTACAAAAAACACATGTTGGTTTTCAATAAATTGCCGGTGCGCCGTTGATATCGCCGTGTAAAATTTTCCCATTGAAAAAATGCGTTTGATGGTTAAATAAAATAGTAAGGTATTATTTTTTGTTGATGCTGGGGGGCACATCCAATCCTGCTTAACTCAATTTGAATTTTCAGCTCCATGGCAGCCAACAATCATTTATCCCCCAAAATACTTACTTTATTTTATTTCTGAAATAGTTATGGTGCGCTCCTGATTTATACTATTTTTAATCTCCAAAAATTTTATACTCATTGATTATGAGCTTAAAAAACGAATCTACAAGTCAGCAGGCTTCAACCGGCATTGCATATTCAATCATAAAAACCAGCTTACTGGCAGGGAGCCTTGATATCCTGTTCGCCATTGTCCAATACTATTTAAAAAGCGGCAAAAACCCCATTGTAGTGTTGAAATATATTGCCAGTGCCGTATTTGGAAAAGAAGCATTTACGGGTGGTTATTCTATGGCGTTGATTGGTTTGTTGGTTCACTTTCTGATCGCTTTTACCTGGACAATATTTTTCTTTCTGCTTTATCCGGGGATTCCCATGCTGGCAAAATATAAAATAATCGCCGGCATCGTTTATGGAATATTTATTTGGCTGGTGATGAACCTGTTGCTGCTGCCCCTCACAAAGGTTCCTCCAGCTTCATTTGATGCAAAACAGGTAGCAAGCGGAATGTTAATCCTGGTGGTGGCTGTTGGCATTCCTATTTCGATACTGGCAAACAGGTACTATTTAAAAAGAAAGTAACAGTTCTGCCCCAAAACATACGCAGTACAAATATGAAAATAAACGAAATTCAGCTATTGACAGACAGGATGGAAGAGACTATTTGTTTTTACCGGGATATTTTGAGGTTAAGCGTTATTAAAAGTGAAAACAACGTAACAAAGTTTTCAGCCGGAACGTCGGTATTGACTTTTCATCCATCACACCATACAAGTCCGGTTTATCATTTCGCATTTAATATTCCGAAAAATCAATTTAACGAGGCCTTGCAATGGGCAGCTTCAAAATTTCAATTGATACAATTAACCGCTTCCGGCATTGTAGCGGATTTTCAAAGCTGGAACGCCAAAGCATTTTACTTTTATGATAACAATCACAACATTGTTGAATTCATAGCCCGGTTTGACCTGGAAAATGATTCACAGCAGTCATTCGATGGCTCATCTGTTTGCTCCATTAGTGAAGTGGGGCTGGTAGTAAAAGAGCCGAAAACATATGCAGCTAAACTGATGGCGGCATATCACCTGGCATTATTTGAGAAACAATTACCCAAAGAAGATTTTATTGCAATGGGCAATGATGAAGGGCTTTTGATTATTGTGTCTGAAAACAGGATATGGTATCCAACCAATACCCGATCTGCAAAGCATTGGGCTAAAGTGAGTATATCCTTCAATGGACAGCCGATAGAAATAATGTTGGACTAACCCCATATAAGTCACATCCGAAAAAATCGACATTTACCGTTCCCGGTTTATCATCCTCCCGGAGAATCCATCGCTGCTTACCGAATAAAACAGGCATCTATTATTGCTGTCTTATTCAAACAGGTGGCATATATAGGGCGAAAAAATAAACTGGCACGATTTTATTTGAGAAATAAATAGTACAAAAAATTTGGTTACCTTAGAGTTCATAACAATTTACCCTGGATAATTATGATTTGTTATGTTTCCGGATTTTTTTTTTTACAATTCAGATGGTGAACAATAATGAAGGTTTTTAATTGTTATATCAAATAGCTTTTCCGGTAAATAAAAAACCATTTTAGTGTTAGTACCAATTTTCTGGAAATTTAATCGAATACATCAGTTGAACAATTTACCATCATATAATAAAGAGTGCCTTCATGACTGAAATTGGAATTACCACCCTCCTCTTAATCATTGCAAATATTTTTTGCTCTATACAGGGTTTAAACGACTACCCATCTTTCAAACGGTTTAATTTTGATGTTGATCAAATCATAAATAAAAAAGACTATAAACGCCTCATAACGTCAGGCTTTTTCCATGTAAGCTGGCTTCATCTTTTCGTAAGCATTGCCTCTCTCTTTTTTTTTAGCCGGGGATTGGAATTACAATTGGGAGGATTTAAATACGGGTTGATTTATTTAGGCAGCATGGTGGGAGGCAACCTGTTTGCACTGTTTATTCACCGGAATAACGCAGATTACAGGGCAGCAGGGGCTACCGGCGCCGTAACGGGAATCATATTTGCAACCATCGCCTTATTTCCCGGTTTTCAGATTGGGATCCTCGGAAAGCTTCTTCCAATACCCGGCTGGTTTTATGGGTTTTTATATGTATTATTTTCAATTTATGGCATCAAATCAAAACGGGATAATATTGGCCACGAAACACATTTGGCTAGTGGCATTGCAGGTATTATAATTGCCCTGCTGATTTCCCCATCGTCATTTATCAATAATTACATTGCCATCCTCTCTGTTACCATACCTGCTATGTTTTTCATTTTCATTATTATTAACAGGCCGGGATTTATTTTAATTGATAACCAGTTTTTTTACAGGCAAAAAAGGAAATATAAAATTGAACAAATCCTCCATTCAGAGCCTGTAGATCACCAGCATGAAATTGATTTAATTCTGGAAAAAATTCACCAGCACGGAATGGAAAGCCTCACCCGAACAGAACGGGACAAACTGAATTTTTATTCGAAAATAATTCAGTAACCTATCTTTTTTACCAGTTTGCCAGGTATTAATCCAGGAAATAAAACCCACCATGGGTCATTTTCAAACAACCTGCCGGATTTAAAAATGACCCAAAATTGAATATGCATGCAGCCGCCAAAATCTTATCTGCTAATAATGCGGAACATTATACCTGGGGACAAAACAGCGACGGCTGGCACCTGTTAAGGAATGAAGCACTAAGTGTTATAGAAGAACAGATGGCGCCAGGTGCCAGCGAACAACTTCACTTTCACCATAAAGCACAGCAATTATTTTACATTTTATCCGGTGAAGCCGATTTTGAGATCAACAAGGAACATTATCATTTGCATGCCGGTGAAACCCTGCACATACCCCCGGGTACTCATCACAGGATATTGAATAACGGCGATGCCAACCTGCGGTTTATTGTTATTTCATCTCCCCAATCACATGGCGACCGGGAAAATATTGAATGACCAGGGCTTATTTTTTCAAAGCTTTATGGCATTACTGGTCAGAAACCTGCTCATTTACGAAAGCTAAATTGCCGCCAAAAATTATCCGCCTTGTATTATAAAAACTAAATTGACTTAATTTGCCTTCCAATAATTTTGCCAGGCCCATTGAAAAAGGTTCTTTCTTTTGAAGCCTTTCGCCACTGGTTTTTGAACACCCAAAATAAACTATCATTTATTAAATGAAATTATACTTTGCTACGGCAATTCTATTGACCGGTTTTTTATTTAGCTGCAATAACAATAGCAACCAACCAGGTAAAGATATCATTGCTTCTGCACCTTCTACTCCGCTTATCAATTACGCGGTAACTAAGTTTTTCCCTCATGAAACCAACTTATACACGGAGGGGCTTTTAGTACACAACGGACAACTATTTGAAAGCACCGGATCACCGGATGATCATCCCCAGACTAAATCAGTAATTGGCATAATTGATTTAGCCACCGGAAAAATGGATCAAAAAGTGGAGATTGACAAATCGAAGTATTTTGGCGAAGGCATTGTTATTTTCAATGACAAACTCTACCAGCTTACCTATACCACGCAGGTAGGTTTCATTTATGATATCAAAACATTTAAGAAGACCGGTGAATTCAACTATACCAATAAACAAGGCTGGAGCTTAACCACCAACGGTACAGAGTTGATCATGAGTGATGGCACAGATAAATTAACCTTTCTTGATCCTGCTACCCTGAAGCCGGTAAAAGTATTGTCCGTTACTGAAAATGGGGTACCGGTTGAAAAGCTCAACGAACTGGAATTTATCAAGGGGTTTATTTACGCCAATGTATGGCTAACTGATTTTATTGTAAAGATTGACCCGGCCACCGGTAAGGTGATTGGAAGGCTGGATTTCACTTCTTTAAGTTTTGAAGCAAAGAATAAAAACCCGGATGCCGAAGTATTGAATGGCATTGCATACGACGCCGCCACAGATAAAATTTATGTAACAGGTAAATTATGGCCCAATATTTACCAGGTAGAATTTGCCCATTAGTGACGATAATAAGGTGATCAGAAACGATCACAATAAAATATGTAGGGCAAGCTATCTTGGTGGTGATAGCCATGCTACAAGGCCATCTGCAAGAACACCCACAACGGCGGTATCCTATCCAGTATCGAGTATCCGGTATCCAGTATCTAATATCCAGTATCCAGCATCCCATTCCCCTACCCGATCTTCACCTTACTAGCTAATACAGTCGTTCCCAACCCAATCAATGCAATTACAGTAAACGACCATCGCAAACTGGATGCCCCTGCGATAAACCCGATCAATGGCGGACCTATCAAAAAGCCAAGAAAGCCAATCGTGGAAACGGCAGCCAATGCCACACCCGGCAGCATTGTTTTGGATTTTCCTGCCAGCCCGTAAACCAGGGGCACTACGGATGAAACGCCCAACCCAACCAACAAAAACCCCAGCGTGGCGGGTATTGTGTATGGGAAAATAACCGCAGTTAGTAAACCGCTGGTAATAACAACTCCGCTTAGTTGAAGCATTGTTTTTACACCCGCTTTTGTAACCAGCCAATCGGCAATAAACCTTCCGGCAGCCATGCTGCTCATGAACGCCACATAACCCAATGTAGTAAGAGAAGCAGGCACTTTCACCACTTTTTGAAAGTACACACCACTCCAGTCGAACATGGTGCCTTCGCAAACCAGGCAACCAAATGCAATCAATCCCAGTTTAAGGATTGATCTGTCGGGCTTTGCAAAAATGGGTTGCGAACTGTTGTTATCGCTGTGTGGTAAAGTGTATTTGTAAGCAATAAAAACCAGTAAAACAGCCGTGGCGCAAACAATGCAAAAATGCACAAACGGAGATAACTCCACCGCCACCATCAGCGTACCAACGGCGGCGCCTGTAAAACCCGCCAGGCTCCATAAGCCATGAAAGGAGGCCATAATAGAACGGCCGTACAATGCTTCTACCCCTACAGCCTGCGTATTAACAGAAATATTAAACAAATTGCCCCAGAAACCAAATACAAAGAGCACGGCAGAAAGCATCCAAACTGAAGGTGCAAGCCCCAACAGGATTAATGTAAGCGGGTAAAATAATGCTGTGATGATCACCACCCTCCTGCTTCCAAATTTGGATACGAGATAGCCAGAGAAGGGCATACTAACCATTAACCCCACCGGCAATGCGAATAACACTGCCCCCAACCCGGCATCGCTTAATAATAATTTGGTCTTAATATCGGGAATTCGGCTTGCCCAGGAAGCAAAGGTAAACCCGGCTATAAAAAAGAAGGTGCTGACCGCGATGCGATGCGCCCTGGTGGAAGGTATTGTAAAGGTTAAAGACAAATTGGTGTAGTTATAGCAGTTAGTGCAGGGGTGATAATCTTAATTGTAATAGTTTATACCAAAAATACAAACATCTCACTTTCAGCGCCTGGCTTAGGGATTGGAAAATGCTCTTCTTTTAAACCTTGCAGGTGAAACTGTAGCGCTTCAAAAATATTCTTCTCAACAGTCAATTTTGTTTTGCCCGTAGCAATCACACCCGGCAAATCAGGGGCATAAGCAGAATAGCCGGTTTTAGTTTTTTCGTACACCACTAAATATTTTCTCATTTTTTTTCTATTTGTGCCTGCTTAAAAATACTGCCTAACGTACCGGGTGCTATTTCATCACTTTTTTTATGGGCTGCAATAGTAACCAGTCCTTTTTTGACCGGATGCTTATACTATTTATGACTTCCTTTCCGCCTAACCAGGAACCACCCATCTTTTTCAATCATTTTAATTACATCCAGGACTTTCATCTTCAAATTTATATCTTTTTCAATGAATTCATTAATCCGCAGTCACTCTCAATATCCATTTATTTCTTCCAAAAACCTCACAGGTTTTTAAAACCTGTGAGGTTTGACTGGCCCTATTTACTAACTAACCTACCTGAAAATAACCGTCCCCAGTTTGCGTGTAAGTTCAATCTCCATATTCTTCAGATGCTGGTGTATTTGAAGCAGCACCATTTGTTCATCAGCAGCCTGCGTTTTCTCCAACTCCCGCTGGTTTTCATCCATCATTCTTTTTATCTTTCGCAGTTTAAGATAATTCACCGTACTAAATACTTCCTCCCTGTACAGGTCCTCCCGGCTGTCTATTTTTCCTTCATACACTTCCTTCCAGTTGTGGCTGATTTCGTAGTTGTAATCCATTACCGCCATTGCCAGGTGGCGCATCACATTGTCTTCATGATAGAGAAATGTTTTGGCGGTTGGCTCCAGCCCTGCATCATACCAAGCTTTGTACGTTTTAATAATTGCAATCAGGTCCTTATTGTCAATCAGGTCTTCTAACTGATTCATTTCAATTTCTGAAAAAATATGATCGGCTACTCTTTGTTGCTCGTCCCAGGATTTGAGGCCAAATTCCAGCAGGCTTCTCACCATGGCTCTTTCATGCGGCTCATCCTTATTAAGCAATGCCGTAGCATCATCTTCTATTTCAAAGGGCTGGCTGTTATCTGTGTTTTTATTATTGGCTTCTTCCCGGTTAACCCTGCCTTCCTCCTTGGTGATTTTTTCCCGGATAAACTTATTTACCAGTGCATGCAGGCCACTTTCTTCAATCTTCAGTAATTCGGCGCATTGCTTTATATAATCCTGTTGTTTGGTAAAATCCTCCGCCTTATTGATTTTAGAAATGGTTTCCGCCACCTGGTTTACTACGGCGGATTTTTTATTGGTATCCGTACCGGCATCCTGCAGCATCACACCCAGTTGAAAAAGAATAAAATCTTTTTTATTGTCGGCAATGAATTGGGTAAAGGCTGCAGGCCCCACTTTATTTACATAACTATCCGGGTCTTCCTTATCCGGTATCAGTACGAGTTTTACATTCAGGCTTTCTTCCAGTGCCAGGTCGAGACCACGCAAGGCTGCCTTTATTCCCGCATTGTCGCCATCATAAATAATGGTGAGGTTGTTGGTGTATTTTTTTACCAGTCGCAACTGGTCTGGTGTAAGGGAAGTTCCCCCGCTGGCTACCACATTTTCAATACCCGCCTGGTGAAGCGATACCACATCGGTATAGCCTTCTACCAGCAAACATTCGTCTGCTTTGTCAATAGCCATCCGTGCAAAATAACTGCCATATAAAATTTTACTCTTTACATAGATTTCATTTTCCGGGGTATTGATGTACTTGGGCGCCTTGTCATTGGTTTTTAAAATACGGGCGCCAAAGCCCAGCACTTTTCCACTTTGATTGTGTACCGGGAATATGATCCGGCCCCGGTAATTATCTACCGACCGCTCATCCCTGATGGCAACCAGTCCGCTCTTCTGCAGCAGTTCCACATTATATTGTGCATCGATGGCCGCTTTAGCAAAACGATCCCTCGCCTCCGGGTTAAAACCGATCTGGAACTTTTTAATGATCTCCTCCCTAAACCCCCTTTCCTTTAAATAACTCAAACCTATATCCTGCCCTTCTTCGGTATTGAATAAATAATCGCTGAAAAATTTCTGCGCAAAGCCATTGATGATATAGAGGCTATCAGCGCTTAGTTGCTGTAGTTTTTGTTCAGGCGTGGTTTCTGTTTCCTCAATTTCCACATTATACTTCTGCGCCAGCCAACGCAGGGCTTCCACATAACTGTACTTTTCATGCTCCATTAAAAAACCAATGCTGTTGCCACTGCGGCCACAACCAAAACATTTATAGATTTCTTTGGCAGGCGATACGGTAAAGGAAGGGGACTTTTCGTTGTGAAAAGGACAAAGACCCAGGTAATTGGTACCCCTTTTTTTTAGCTTGATGAAAGAACCGATGATCTCAATGATATCAATCCTGCTTAAAATTTGTTGTATAGTGTTTTGCGATATCAATGCTGAATATGTGTGCTGTTTGCGCAAATGTAACATAAGTATCAGCCATAGAATAGCCGGTCATTTTATTTTTAAACAAAGTATTGGTATTTTTTACTGATTTATGGCATGGTTTATGAAATTTCGGGTTGAATATCATCGCGGTATTAATTATAAACTAATACCTTTAACACCTAAAAAATTAAATAAATGACAAAGTTTTTCTTTTTGGTAGCATTTAGCCTGATGGTAACTGCTACGTATGCGCAGGATATTAAGGAAATTAGAAATTATTCATTGCTTGGACAAAATCAGAAAGCGAAGGACGCAGTGGATAAATTCCTGGCTGTTCCCAAAAATGCAGCAAAGCCGGAGGGATGGTATTATAAAGGGTTTACCTACAACCAGGCTTCAAAAGATTCTGCTAAAACCCTGGCTCAAAATGCGGAATTAAAGGCAACTGCTTTTGAAGCATTGAAAAAGTACCGCGAATTAGACCCCAAGGCCGAATTGCTTGCAGAGCAAAACAATTCAGCGCTGTATGACCTGTATGTTGGATTTTACTCAGATTTGGGCGTGAAAGCCTACCTCGCAAAAGATCCTGCGGCAGCATTTGAAAACTTTAAAAAAGGCCTGGAAGTGCATGATTATATTGCTTCCAATAACCTGGTTGGAAACAATGGGTTTAAATTCTCCGCTCTTGATACTACTTTAACACTGTATACCGCAATAGCAGCCACAGAAGCTAAAAAGCCGGATGAAGCCGCTGTTTTTTATAAAAAAATCACAGATGCAGAAATCGGCGATCAAACCTATATTGATGCCTACCAGGTATTGGCTGACCGGTACAAAACCACCAAGGATAAAGCAGCTTTTGCCGATATCATAGCAAAGGGAAGAAAACTGTTTCCTGCCAACAATGAGTATTGGACCGCACTGGAAATAGAAGAAGCTACTGAAGGAGTTGGCAAGCCGGAAATATTTACCAAGTATGAAGAACTGATGGTAAAAAACCCGGGAAATTATACATTGCCCTACAATTACGGTGTTGAACTGTACCGCTACATTTATTCTGATGAAACGAAGAATGTAAACACAAACGATTTTAAGGCCAAATTACCGGAGGTTTTGAAGAAAGCCATCGCAATAAAATCGACCAGCGAGGCTAATTTTTTACTGGCAAATTTCCTGTATAATAATTCAATCGACATTTCAGAAGAAGCAAGAAAAATGAAAGCGGTTAAACCGGATGAATTGAAGAAGAAAAAAGAAATACAGGCCCAGTCTGATGCAGCATTGAGCCAGGCTATTCCTTATGCCGAAACGGTGGTTTCCTTATTTTCTGGTATCGCCAAGCCCAAAGGTTCCGATAAAATCAACTACAAGCAGTCGCTGGTAATTTTGAAAAACATTTATGAGGTTAAAAAAGATGCGGCTAAAGTAGCGGAGTACGAAAAATTGATTAAAGCCACAGAATAATTAACTGGTAATTTATAAAAAAGCAGCACTTTCTCCGGGTGCTGCTTTTTTTATAGTTAAACATCCCGGACCGCTAATTCAACTGTTTAAAAATATATACATTGCTTTTTAAATCATCTCCCGCATTTTATGGGCAGCACCCAAATCACCCGAATTTAAACGTCCAACTTTTCCTTGTTACACTAAAACCACAGTATTCACCAGCTCCTGCATACTACTAAATCCTTGTATAACAGGAAGATTAATATTTTTTTTATATATCAATTGCAATTAGGTGCAAGGAATATTATCTTAGATGCAATAAATCCCGCAACGATCCTGGTTTAAAAAAAAACTACAAAAAAACCACCATGGAATCTACAGATATACAGCAACTTTTTTTTCAACATGTAAAGGGCGGCTTGCCAGGCCATCTTTCCCTTGTAGACGAGGTAGCGGAATTATTGAATATCAGTAATGACAGCGCTTACCGGCGGATAAGGGGCGAAAAATCCATTAGTTTTGAGGAACTTCAAAAACTTTGCATTCATTATAAAATATCACTCGACCAGTTTCTGCACCTTAAAAGTGATTCTTTTATTTTTAACAGTAAACTTAAATCAGACGGTGAAAATAGTTTTCAAGACTGGATAGAAAATATTTTAGGCCAGCTTCAATTGTTTAACAGTTACGAGAAAAAGCACATGTCTTTCCTGATGAAAGACATACCGCCCTATGTGCATTTTCTAATACCTGAACTCGCAAGGTTTAAATTCTTTTTCTGGATGAAATCCATCCTGCATTATAAAAGCCTGGCTGGCGTTAAGTTTACATTGGATGATGAACGATATGACAAGTATGAAATTATTGCAAAAAAGATAATTGAACTGTACATGAAAGTACCTATGACAGAGATCTGGAATGTGGAGAGTATTGAAAGTACTTTAAGGCAGATAGCTTTTTACAGGGATGCCGGTTCATTTAAAAACCCTTCCGACGTTAACCTGCTGTATACAAAAGTAGAAGAGCTGATCAATCATCTTGAAAGGCAGGCGGAGCATGGGCTGAAGTTTGGCATTGGGCAGGAACCAACAGCCAGCGCTTCTGAATACCGGATGTATGTAAATGAACTGATATTAGGCGACAATACCATACAGGCAGAACTGGATGGCACACGCATTACCTTTCTTAATTATGGCGTACTCTTTATTGTGCATACAAGGGATGAACGTTTCAATAATGTAATGAGCGAAAACCTGGAGAACCTCATTAAGAAATCAATGATGATCAGTAAAAGCGGCGAGAAGGAACGTGTGCGGTTCTTTAACCAGTTGCGGGAAAGGATCTATGTGTACCGGGATAAAAAATAACACCGGTCAATATGCTGTTTAACAGTTTATTTTCCGATTGGAATCGCAAATGTAATACCTGTCACCTTCCTGCATGCCTTTTTATTGGTACCAATAATCGTCTTTTGACAGGCCAGTTTAAGTCCAACCAGTTTCTTGTTTTTCAGCGCATTTAAAAAGTAGGGAATACTGCCTGCTATCATCACCAGGCCGGTTAAGGCAAGCCTTGAGTTATTGCTGGTTTCAAACAAGTTTACCTGTAAGGGATTTTTTGAGCCCGGGTAAATACTATTCGAAACATCCATCATTGACCGGATACCCAACAGGCTCATCACAGATCCCCCGGTGAGCAATACCATGCCATTCAATTTTTGGGCTTTGCTTTTTTGGATAAAATAGGCCTGGTCGTAATTTGTTGCAGGTAGTTGAGTGTCATTAGTAATTACCGGGGATATAGAGGAATTGATCTCCAAAGAAACACCGCCGGTTTTAGTGGGGCTATTTTCTCCCTTAAACTCCGCGGCGATCGACATTTCCCTGGAATTCTGTGCATGGGTTTTTATGCATACACATATCAACCATACCATTAGAAGGATGCAGGTTTTCATAGAACGATGATGGGCTTTAACGGATTTGGGTAATTATTTCAGGCCAATACCAAAATGTAACGTAGAAACCCGAATCATATTTTGTTGGATAAAATATAATCCGGGATTTATTTGATAGCCGCCATATACCCCCAGATATTATCACCATTACCTGCATTCAATTAACCGAAACAGGCAGCTCGTATGAAGGTGTTAAAGCATTATTTTATACCCCAGCCCAAAATGACGAAATAAATGATGGTCGGATACTTTTGGAAAGTCAGCATAATATCCATTGAAATAATAATTGCTGGAAGCTACACTCACAGTTAAGTTTTTATAAATTGCCACCCGTAGCTCTGATAAAGTGCTATACATTGAGTGAACAGACTTCAATCCATTGATTGTTTTTACCACCGCACCACTACAATTGAAATTATAAAACAGTTTATTGGCAATGTTTATTCCTGCCCCTGCCTGTAAACTGATACCCGAACAATAATTATAGTTGCGCCCTTCGCCATAGTATAGATAGGCATTGGGTACGGATGCCAATGCTATTATACCGGCGCCTGCTTTCCATTGCAATTGAAATTTGTTTGAAAAATTGATCCGGGAAAACAGGCTGGCCCTGAAGCTTTGTGCCCCATACACAAATGACGAGTGCTGGAAGAAGTCATAGTTCATAGAGATATTAAAAACATGAACTGACCGGGAAGTTTGTTTAATTTTTCTACTGTACAAGCCACCCTCAATTTGTAAAATATTAGCTTTGGCCGAATCGGAATTCCCTATTTCTGTTAGTACTGAAAAATTACTGAAAGGCGTTTTAGAATTCGTGTATGGGTTACCATATTGCAAATAAATACGACCAAAGGATTCTGATCTGATTTTATTTGAAACATATTTTACCCTCGTTTTAATTGACCGTACTCCTGCATCTGTTACAAGGCTAACAGGTGTATCATCAATACAGGAAGCTTCATTTTTTTTAGCCCACTCCTTATCCAAAATCCGGTTTAACCCATGCATCGGATTGGATACGAAAGACATCGACTCCCGTATTGTACCTGTTGATTTGCCATGCTTCCTTCTTAAAATGATTTTTGATAAGCGGGTACTCATTTCGCCGAAAACAATTCCACCAAGACTTGTATTGATGATATCGTTGGGTGCCGGCAAATGAGTTTCCGCGATTGTTTCCCAGGTGATAGTGCCGGCAAATACTGCCGGTACCGACTCCCAGAAGTTATACCCATTGCTCCTGAAAGCATTGAAATAAAGACTTCCCTGGTAAGGATGTGAAAACTGGTTATTGAAAAATTTATTATCATCAAACTGCTGGTTGTTGGGAGCCATATTGTGAAATATGCTTTTAAAGCTAACCCTTGCAAAATTTGCTTTGCGGATAAAACGATTACTTGCCCAAGGCAACACCTGTACCAACGCCCATTCGCCAGCCGCCCGCCAAAATCTTTTTTTGCCATTATTGGCAGGGGCCATACCTGCGTTTTCTACTGTTATCGTTGCAGGTTGTTTATCAAAAATATTTAATCCCTGTGATGAAGCAGGTGAAAAATAATTTACCCAAACAATTGCCATGCAGCAGGTCTTTATTATTTGCGTAAAAGAGATTGAGTGATATGAATGAGACTGTTTCATAATGAAAGTTTTTTGGAGTGACAAAAGGGTTCCCCTGGCAAGCGGGTAACCGTTGCAGTGGGTGTTAAAAGCCAATAATGGAATGGGTGAAAACTTTTACGCGTTCACAAAATGCAAAAGCATACTGCTCCCTCCTGGTGAGGACGTCTACCCGCTGATCGGGAGCTATCAATTGCCTGTATCAGTAAAAAAGGCTGATCATTCAACCGTTCATTTCTAAAAAATAAGTGGCCTGTACAAATACCCGCACATGGTATTAGCATTGTTGGATTTCATGCAAATGAGAAACAATATTTGCCGGCAAATAACTTTTAGGGTAAGGATGTTTGTGAGATATTTCAATCGATTAAATAATTACCATTCAAAAGTACAATGGGCAACTGCTAAAGCATAATCGGTAATTAGCGGAGCCGTTCAATAATTGGTACAATATCATACTGGGAAAGAGAGCCGGGAACAAGTTGGAGAATATTTAATAATTTGATGGAGAAGGTTGGATTTTTTGCAGAAAATACTAAACTGCATAAAACAAACAGCAGGATATCATAATCTTTCCCGCTAACAATTTATGCAGCAGCAGGAGAAGAGAACTATTTCTAACCTACCTGGCAGACACGGTATATTTCAAAATGCAGCTTGAATTATATGCGAAGGGTTGCCAACCTTTTGGAAGGCCTAACCTGGTAGTTTTACCCCTTCGGCAGGGTTGGCAACCCTATGCGAATTTGACGTGCACCATAACAGTACATTTATTCTAATTGTCGCTACATTTGTAATACATGATGCAATCGAATAATGAAATCAGTTTAATAGAATGCCCCCGTGATGCGATGCAGGGCTGGAAGCATTTTATTCCTACTCAAAAAAAAATTGATTACATCAATGCATTAGGGAAAGTTGGTTTTGATACGATTGATTTTGGCAGTTTTGTTTCGCCGAAAGCAATACCCCAAATGGCTGATACGAAGGAGGTGGTAAAGGGCCTGCGTGTTGACCCGATGAAGACAAAATTGCTGGCGATTGTGGCCAATGTAAGGGGCGCAGAAGAAGCCGTGGTATTCGATTCTATTTCTTACCTGGGTTTTCCATTTTCTATTTCCCCCACTTTTCAGTATCGGAATACAAACAGTACCATGGAGACATCCCTGGAAATGGTGGAGGAGATTCAAAATTTATGCATCAAAAATCAAAAGGAACTGGTGGTGTATATATCCATGGGATTTGGCAACCCTTATGGTGATCCATATAGTGAAGCAATTGTAAGGGAGTGGGTAGACAAAATGGTGAAGATGGAGGTCGGCATTATTTCAATGGCAGATACGGTTGGTTTGGCTACACCGGCACAGGTTGGTTCTATTCTTACTACTTTAATCCCGGCCTATCCACAAACAACGATTGGCGTGCATCTTCATTCTACGGCTGCCAACTGGAAAGCCAAAGTGGATGCGGCATTAAAAGCAGGCTGTACAAGGTTTGACGGAGCACTAAAAGGTGTGGGTGGCTGCCCAATGGCCAATGATGAACTGGTAGGAAATATGGATACCGAACTGATGATCCCCTATTTTAATGAATTGAACCTGCTTAATAATTTAGATATGATGGCGCTGAGCGAATGTAGTAAAATGGCCGTGGAGATATTCGGCCCGGGTTCTTTCTGATCAATATTTTTTCATAATCTTAACAAGCATACCTGCAATAACGGCGTATCCCTTATCAGACGGGTGCAAACCATCGTAGGTAATATCAATTGCCTTAGTAGGATAAGGATATTCATCCGTTCCGGGATTAAATGGAACGCCAATAAAGGATGGATAGCGGTAATTTTTATACACACCGGTGCTACGGGGCCATCTGCAGGAACAACAAACAACGGCGGAAAAATTTCGAGCCCACTGTTCGCCGTTGTTGTGTTGTGCGGATGCCAGTGCGGCGATGGCAACACCAACAACCCAAAAACCAGTAAGCAATGTTATTGGTGATAGTCCTGCTACGACGCCTTCTGCATGAACACCAGCAACGACGAAAGAGTTACCGATGGCAACCCGGGTGATTTCTTTTGGCGCAAATAAAAAATTTAACTGAATAAAGGCACCAAGGCAGATCAGCTTGAACATAATTGATAAACTTAAACCCGGTGAATACACATTTGCTTACCAGCCAAAAAAGGTATTGCGTTAGGAATTTAAATGAAACCAGTAAACGATTATAGTAAGGGAAGCATTAAACCGGACAGATTATTTCGATTGCGCCATTACTTCCGGCTGGGAATAAGTAACGGAATCATTGGGGTAAGCGTTTTTTACCTTTCTGCGATAATTTTTAAACATACTCATCCAGCGTAATTTTAATACGCCCAATACGCCTTCCTTTATTATCCCCTTGTTCATTTTACTGTCACCTAACCGGCGGTCAATAAAGGTAATGGGCACTTCGGTAATTTTAAAACCCAATTTCCAGGCGGCGAATTTCATCTCTATCTGGAAGGCATAACCAACAAAAGTAATTTCTGACAGGTTGATGGTCTCTAAAAATTCCCTGCGATAGCAAACAAAACCGGCAGTAGGATCACGTACCGGCATCCAGGTAATGATCCGGGTGTATATGGAGGCGCCTTTTGACAAAGCGATCCGGTTGGCGGGCCAGTTGGCAACTGCTCCGCCTTTTACATATCTTGAACCAACAGCAACACCCGCCCCGTTTTTGGCGGCCAGGTATAAACTTTCAAGGTCTTTAGGATTGTGAGAAAAATCCGCATCCATTTCAAAAACATACTGGTATCCATTATCCAATGCCCATCTAAATCCGTGTATATATGCAGTTCCCAAACCTAACTTACCTTTCCGTTCTACCAAAAACAACTGTTCCGGATATTTATCATACAATGACTTTACCAGGCCGGCGGTACCATCGGGCGACCCGTCATCAATGATTAAAACATGGTAATTTTGATGCAGGCTAAATACCGCATCGATTATACTTACGATGTTCTCCTTTTCGTTATAGGTGGGTATGATAACTATCTTTTCCAAAAATTATATTGACGCAATTTTGACGAATTTACAAATAGTAGGGTAAATGAAACCCCACAATTTTTTAATCAGTTTGATTTAGTTATTCTTTAACAGGGTACGATTTAAAATTTCAGTCAGTTTTTGTTTGGTATGCAATGGAAAATCACCCCTCATCATCCAGTCGTAATATTGTGGCTCTGCCTTTAAAACATCCACCACCGGCCTTCCTTTGTGCTTCCCGAAATTAAATACTTCCACCCCTTTATCGTCAAACAAAAACCGCCGGGCATAATCCACAATCTTATCTTCTCCAATAGTACTTAGTATGGAATCTATTGAATTGCCCAATTGCGGATATCGCTTAATTTGCGATAATAACACATCAATGGTCGCATTCACATCCGCTTCGGCGCTGTGCGCATCTACCAATTCCTTTTCACAATAATATTTATACGCCGCAGTAAGTGTACGTGGCTCCATGGTATAAAAAATATGCTGCACATCTACCATTCTGCGGGTACTGAGGTCCACTACCATCCCCGCCCGTAAAAACTCTTCCATCAACATGGGAATATCAAAGCGATTACTGTTGTAGCCGCCCATATCGCAATTCTCTATAAACTGCTTCAATTCATTGCCGCACTGTTTAAAGGTGGGTGCGTCTTTTACCATGGCATCCGTAATTCCATGAATTTCGGTAGTTACCGCGGGAATAGGTATTCCCGGGTTGATGAGTTTCCTTTTTACCTGTCTTGTGCCATCAGGTAAAATTTTTATTATGGCAACTTCTACAATCCTGTCTGTAGAAAGATTTACCCCGGTAGTTTCTAAATCAATAAAAGCGATCGGGCGGGTTAATTGTAAGGACATTTGTAGATTTTTGTTTTAATGGTACTTATATTGTAATGATCTTAAATATTTGTTTTGAATAACACACTAAATTCCTCCGAAAACAGTTAATAAGTTT
>JANPIJ010000086.1:0-26677 GCA_031424955.1 Ferruginibacter sp.
CAAACTGGCTGGACCGGCCTGGTAGCCGTTTTGGATCACCTGGTGAACTGCAATAACAAGAAGTGATTTTATTCACCTGGCAACCGGTTTGAAAATGAAGGGCTTTGAATAAGGATGGCTTTGTGCTTTTATAATTCGTTAGCCGCCATTTCCCAAAATCCCTGTTCTGATTTGGATGTTTCATAATATTGTAATTACTTTGTGATCACAACAAAAACTATTTCTTTATGGACATTTCAGTAATCCCGATTGGAAATTCAAAAGGCATTCGTTTGACAAAAACTTTGATTGAGAAATACAATATCAAAGATACTGTTGAACTCATTCTTGAAAAGGACTATATAATTCTAAAACCAAAAATGGCTTCAAGAATTGGCTGGGATAAGTCTTTCAAAAAAATGCACAAGAATGGTGATGACAAACTATTTATATCCGATGTATTTGAAGATGAAAATTTTGAAGAATGGAGTTAAAACAATATCAAATTGTATTGGTCAATCTTGATCCGACAATTGGCACTGAAATGAAAAAGACCCGCCCTTGTGTAATTATTTCGCCGGATGAGATGAACAGATATTTACAAACTATCGTTATTGCCCCAATGACAAGTAGCTCCAAACCCTATCCAACAAGAATTGAGGTTAAACATAAAATGACAAAAGGGTGGTTAGTTTTAGATCAAATCAGATCTGTTGACAGGCAAAGAGTTGTCAGGATTTTGGATAATTTGGTAGAGAAGGAAATATTACTTGTCAAGGCGATTATTAAAGAGACTTATGTTGATTAAAACGGCAGACAACATTGCAAAATACGGGCTGTAAAAACAAAGTTCTGCTGGACGCTGGCTAAGTGGATTTGTTTAGGCCCGGCCAGCATCCGGAAATATCTTTTCGAAATTTTTAATTTTTTTTCAGGTAACTGCTGTCCGGGGCAACACCAGCATTGAATTTCCCTTCCTTAGCAAATACAGGACTCGTATAGAAATAGAAATCTCTATCTTTTCAAACGGCAGTTAACAAAAATATCTTATTCGGAGCTGCCGGTTTTGTTTCAGGATTAAATACATCGCAAGTAAATAAAAGGCATTCTTCTGTTACCAGTTGCCTTCGCTGACATATACAACAAATTACCTTAATCAGTCATCTAAAGGAGATTTTCTTTCCTTAAATTTGAATAGTCAAATAATGATGCAGTGTATGTATTGAAAACAGGTAGATGTTTCAAAATTAACCAGGTAAATATGCTGTTCAAAAACGTTAGAACATGTCAATCACATTTATTCCTGCTTTTTATATCACTTGCCAGTAGCATTCCGGTTTACTGCCAGTATTATAATGAAGATAGTGTAATAGTTGCGATAGCGCCTGACTATGATAAAGTTGGAAAATTTCACCGGTTTTTATTTGGAGAAGGCTATCGCAAATTATGGGCCGCCCCGGTAAAGCTGAAAGTGCTTCATATTGCAAAAGAAAAAGGGGGGATGACCATCATAAAACGGGGCGGAGGGCTACAAACCAAATCGCTCAGGCTGAAGGATGCCCGGGGGCAGGAGTGGTCATTAAGAACCATACAAAAATACCCGGAACAGGGATTGCCTGCAAACCTGAGGGCTGGCCTGGCGAAGGATATTTTACAAGACCAGGTAATAACGGCTCATCCTTTTGCATCTTTAACCGTACCGCCGCTTGCGGAAGCTTTGGGGATTCCTCATGCACATCCTGAAATTGTAAACGTTCCGGATGATCCCTTATTGGGCGATTACCGCAAAGAATTTGGCAATGCCGTTTTTTTGCTGGAAGAAAGAGAACCTTTGGATGGAGAGGGCACGGATAATACAGAGAAAGCGCAGCGGGAACTACAAAAGGATAATGATACAAGGGTAGACCAGCAACTGGTGTTAAAGGCAAGGCTGCTCGATATGATTTTAGGCGACTGGGACCGGCATGAAGATCAATGGCGCTGGGAAAAACAGGAAGATAAAAATGGAAAATTGTATTTGCCGGTTCCCCGCGACCGCGACATGGTGTATTATAATACCTCGGGTGTTTTTCCATGGATTGTTTCACACCAGTGGCTGAAATCCAAATTCCAGGGCTTTCATGCCAACATCAGGGATGTAAAAGGTTTTAATGTGAATGCCCGTTATTTTGACCGCTATTTTTTAAACCAATTAGGTGAGGAAGATTGGAAAGAACAGGTGAATGAGGTACAAAGTAAACTCACAGACAGTGTGATAATGGCTGCAATAAAATTGCTGCCGGATACCATCTTTTCTCTTTCGGGTAATCAACTGGTTAGTACCATCATTCAGCGGCGGAATAATATAGCTAAAACAGCCATGGAGTACTATCGGTTTATTGCAACCAATGTTGATATACCGGCATCCAATAAAAACGAACGTTTTGAAATATACAACGACAGTGCGGCTGCATTGGCAATCAGGATTAATAAAATAAAAAAGGACAACACGATCGGGCAAACTACCTTCCAAAGAAGTTTTGACCCCGCCGTAACCAAAGAAATCAGGTTGTATGGATTCGATGGCAATGATGTTTTTGTAGCTAATTATAATAAATCTTCTTCCATAAAAATCCGCATGGTGGGTGGCAATGGAATAGATAGTTTTACAATGGCTTCGGATTTTGCCGGCAGGCAAAAGTTGTTTATTTATGATAAGAAATCGGAAATGAATATTTTCTCATCCGGCAGAACTGCAAAAATGCGTTTATCAAATGACAGCAATATAAACGGGTATAATAAAAGGGCTTTTAAATATGACCGGTTTGCCACCCTGGTTTCAGCAAATTATAGTATTGATTATGGCATTTTACTCATAGGAGGGTTTTCTAATGAAAGGCAGGGATTCAGAAAAGAACCGTATGCATTTTACAATGAATTACTGGTGCACTATTCACTGGGCAGGCAAACCTTTTTGATTACTTATTTTGCGGAATTCAAAAAGCTGGTGGGTAAAAATGATTTGGGGATCAACCTGTATTCGAGGGGGCCACAGAACATCAGTAATTTTTTCGGTATTGGCAATGAGGCGGTATTTGTAAACAAGGGCGATCAAAAAATCGGCTATTACCGTTCCCGCTACGATTATGTAAATGCCGATATAAGGTTGTACCGCAATGTAACATCGCATTGGCGTATCAGCGGAGGCGTTGCAGCACAGTATTATACCAGTAAGCAATCCAATAATACCGGGCGTTTCTTCAATAAGTACAATGGTGATTACCCGGCTTCCCTGTTGTACCAGAATAAAACCTATGTTGGCCTTATAGCAGGTGCTGAAATGGACACCCGCAATGACAAGAATCTGCCATCGCATGGTATGTACTGGAACACAACTTTAAAAGCAATGCATGAAACAGGAAATGAAAAATACAACTATGGGAATGTGCTGTCAGAATTCAGCGTTTATGCAACACCATTTAAGACGAAGGGTTTTGTAATTGCTAACCGGTTGGGTGTGGGCTCCACAGTTGGTGATCCCTCCTTTTTTCAACTGATGTATTTAGGTGGTAAACAAACCATGCGTGGTTTTCATTCCAATCGTTTTGCAGGTAAAACGGCCTTGTACAATAACCTGGAAATGAGATTAAAATTATTTGATTTTAATTCTTATTTACTTCCCGGCACGGTTGGCCTGATAGCGTTTAATGATTTGGGCCGGGTATGGCTCCCCGGCGAAAGATCATCTAAATGGCATGATAGTTATGGAACGGGAATTTATATTGTACCGGCACAATTGGTAGTGATACAAGGCGTAATTGGATTTTCCAAAGAAGGAAGCCTGCCCTATATTTCAATTGGTTTTCGGTTTTGATGATCAGGCTCCCTTACCCGGTAAATTAAATCATTCGGTAAATAAGGAAGTATTGGCGGATATTCTTTCATCCGGGGTATTATTACAGTACATTTATTAAAATTTGGAAAATGAACTATCAGCATATCGCAGAACAGGTAAAACAATATGTTACTTCCTATTTTTACGCCAACTGCGTACCGCAATTATTGTATCATAATATTCATCATACTGAAGCAGTAGTAGCATCTTCCAGCCAGATTGCGAACCATTACCAGTTGGATGAACATGATTTTTTCGTAGTGATCGCCGCGGCATGGTTTCATGATATGGGATATTGTAATGCGGCTGAGGCGGCAATGCACGAACAAAAAAGTGCTGGTTTAGGCGCTGCATTCTTAAAAGAAAAAGGCGTAGAGGAAGCTACAGTAATTGCAATAACAAATTGCATACTGGCTACGAAAATGCCGCAAAGCCCTGTTACATTGCCTGAAAAAATTGTGTGCGATGCCGATCTTTTTCATTTGGGGACAGATGATTTTTCAAAGCATAATAAACAGATGCGTAAGGAGTACGAAGCCACCAGGGATACCTCTGTCAGCAAGGAGGAATGGAGAAGGAGCACCATTCAATTGCTTCAGTCACATCAGTACCATACAGATTATTGCAGGGATTTGCTGAATCAAAAAAAGCAGGAAAACCTGGATAAATTATTACGAAAAGAAAATGAAAGTTCCCTGCAACCGGAACACGAAAATAGTGTGGAGCAAAAGGCAGATGTGAATGAAATGACTAATCCGGCTGCTACCAAAAAAACGGAAAGGCCTTCAAGGGGGATTGAAACCATGTTTCGGATTGCAGTAACCAATCACCAGCGGCTGAGTGATATGGCAGACAGCAAAGCAAATATCATGATTTCCGTAAACTCGATTATCATTTCGGTGGTAATTGGATTGGTAATGCGTAAGCTGGAAACGAGCCATATTTTAATTATCCCCACATTGACCTTATTGGCAGGTTGCGTGGCGGCTGTGATCTTTTCAGTGCTGGCAACAAGGCCCAAAATTCCGGATGGTTATTTTTCGCCTGAGCAATTATCAGCTAAAACAGTCAACCTGTTATTCTTCGGTAATTTTTATAGAATGGATTATGATCATTATTACGAAGGCATGCAAAAAGTAATGGCCGACAGTGAGTTTTTGTACGCAAGCCTGATCAGGGATATCCATTCGCAGGGAAAGGTATTGGGCCACAAATACAAATTGTTGCGGATATCTTATACCATATTTATGTATACACTGATTGTTACCATTATCGGTTTTGCAATAGTAACGAGTTTTTTGTTGTAGCAACAGGCTCATTATTTCTCAAAATAACCCGGATGTTTCAGTCAGGCTTAAATCCTCCCGGTGTTCCGTTTTTGACCGCTTGAAAATCAGATCCAATATTATGATTCGCCATAGCTGGTTTCTAATTTAGTCATCGTTCAAAATAATTATTATGAGAAAATTGTTATTTTCCACGGCCCTGCTGTTTGCCGGTCTGCAGCATGGGGTGGCACAGGATGCAGTACAATACCGGGTTATTTTAATTGGAGATGCGGGTGAAATAAATGAAGCCCAAAAGGCGGTGATACTGGATGCAGTGCAGCAAAACATAGCCGGAAAAACCATCACGCTGTTTTTGGGTGATAATATTTATCCAAAGGGATTGGAACTACCCGGTAATAAATCGGAACAATCTTCAAAAGATATTTTGCGATCGCAATATGAAGGGTTACGCAAAGCTGGCATACCGGTATATTTTGTTCCGGGCAATCACGATTGGGATAAAAGCGGCCCGGCGGGGTATGAAAAAATGATTTGGGTAAATGCATGGCTGAAGGCTCAAAACGATTCTTTATTACAAATCATCCCGGTAGATGCCTGTCCCGGTCCTTTCGAATTACCCGTTTCAGATAAACTGGTGGTAGTGGCAATGGATTCTGAATGGTGGTTGTATCCTTTCAAAAGTACATCAGAAGGTACCGATTGCGAATGCAAAACAAAAAGAGAAGTATTGGGTAAACTGAATGATATCCTCGTTCGCAATAAAAATAAAACGGTATTGTTTGCAACCCATCATCCTTTCACAACATATGGTTCTCATGGCGGGTACTACGATTTAAAGGATCATATATTTCCCTTAACCAACCTGGGTAAAAATTTGTACCTGCCGCTCCCCGTTATTGGTTCCCTGTACCCGCTGCTGCGAACAACTTTTCCTACCCCGGAAGATGTAAAAAATGTACTGTACAAGGATATGAAAAAGAATGTGGATGAGGTATTGAAATTGCATCCCAATGTAATTCACGTAGCAGGTCACGAGCATACCCTGCAGCTAATACAGGGCGCCGTGATGGAAATTGTAAGTGGGGCAGGATCAAAACACACCCCTGTTAAAATGGGCGCAGGAAGTTTGTATGCGAAGTCTGCCGTTGGGTATGTAATTGCCGATATCATGTTGGATAACAATACAAGAATAAGCTTTCGGACTTACCGGGCAGGGGTAATACAAACCGATACCGTTTTTAATAAACCCTATACCAATCCCTCGCTTTTAGCGGAGCCGCTCTTTACCACTGTTGCCGGCGACAGCATTAACATTCAACTCAATCAAAATTTTGACAAGGTAAGTGGAATACACAGGGGCCTGTTTGGCGAAAATTACCGGAAAGTGTGGGCCATGGAAACCACTATCCCGATACTCCGGATTTCTGACGCGGGGTTAGTTCCCAAAGAACTGGGTGGTGGAATGCAAACCCGTTCGCTCCGGCTGGTGGAAGGTAACAAGGAATGGGTACTGCGCAGTATAGAAAAATACCCGGATAATTTATTGCCGCAATCCCTTACCAATACTTTGGCGGCTGATATTTTAAAGGATAACTCTACTGCCGCATTTCCGTATGCACCATTAACGGTACCCGTATTTGCTGATGCGCTTGGCGTACCACACAGCAGTCCAAAAATAGTGTACATAGCGCCCGACAAAAACCTCGGTATATATAGCAAAGACTTTGCTAATACCATTTCCATATTTGAAATGCGGGAGCCGTTGGGTAAATCATTATCAACCATTAAAATGACGGATAAATTAAAAGATGATAATGATAATACTATGGACCAGCAGGCATTTTTGCAGGCGAGATTGCTGGATATATTTTTGGGTGACTGGGACCGCCATGCCGACCAATGGAGATGGATTGATGAAGGAAATGGCAAAGGCAAAATATTTAAACCAATCCCCCGCGACCGTGACCAGGTGTTTTATGTAAACCAGGGTTTCTTTCCAAAGCTGGCTTCCCTTCCGTGGGTGATGCCCAAGTTCCAGGGTTTTGGTGGAAGAATAAAAAATATCAATACTTTCTCTTTTAATGCAAGGCTGATTGATGGGCTGTTTACCAACAGTCTTAATTATGAAGACTGGTTGAAGTACACCAACAAAACAGTCACTACACTCAACGATACCCTTATCGAAACAGCTTTGAAAAAATTGCCTCCGAATGTATATACAGCAACCCATTTCAAACTCGCTGAACAATTAAAAAGCCGTAAAGAAGACATGTTGCTAAAAGTGCCGCGGTACTACCGGTTTTTAAATAAAATTATAGATATTGCCACATCTGATAAAAATGAGTTGGTTACTATCAGGGATACATTAAACGGGCAATTGGGAGTTAGGATTTATAAAATTTCAAAGAGCAATGAGCCGGTAAAATTATTATATAGCCGGGTACTTGATCCATCGGTTACCAGGGAGCTACGTTTGTTCCTGTTTGCGGGCAGTGATAGTGTGCTCATCAAAAATGAGGGTGCACCCATCAAAATAAGAATAGTAGGTGATGCGAAAACTGATAAAAGATATGATATCAATGGCCGCAGCAAATACCTTCGTAAAATTCATGTTTATGATGGAACGGGCAATGCTTTTTTTACCGGAAAGACAGGTAGCATACACCAGCATTTATCAAACGAAACCGCCAATACGGAACTACAGTTAACCAACCGGTACAATAAAACAATTCCTTTAATCAATGCAGGCTTTAATGTGGATGATGGTTTTATTTTCGGTGGTGGGGCGCGGCTGATCAAACAGGGATTCAGGAAAATACCGTATGCAGGTTCGCAGCAGTTTACCCTGGCCCGTTCCTTTTCCACCAACGCTATGCGGTTTATTTACAAGGGCGAATGGGTGCAGGCCGTTGGCAAAGCAGATTTTCTTTTATTAGCCAATATTTTTGCCCCGGATAATACGCAGAATTTTTTTGGCCGTGGTAACGAAACCGGCATTGACAAGACCGGCAATTATAAACGGTATTACCGTACCAGGTTTAGTTTTTACAACCTGGCACCTGCCATCCGCTGGCGCAGCAGCAAGGCAAATAGTATAACCCTTGGCCCCGCTCTTCAATACTACCGGTATAGTGCGGATGACAATACCGGGCGCCTGATTACCAATACTTCGCTGATTCATTCCTACGACAGTGCTACGGTGGCAAATGATAAATCACATGCCGGCCTGGTACTGAATTTTACACATGATACCAGGAACAATTTGCTCTTGCCTGGTTTTGGGAGTTATATCAACATGCGGGTACAGGGTTATGCAGGGTTGAATGAGTATTCAAAATCCTTTGCACAGGTTATAACTGAGCTGGCGGTGTATAAAAGCATTGACCGGAAGTCGAATGTTGTAATTGCCAATCGTATGGGCGGTGGCACTACTGTAGGTAAAGCGGCTTTTTACCAATCGCTTTTTTTAGGCGGGCACGAAAATTTGTGGGGATATCACCAGTATCGTTTTGCCGGGGAGCAAATGTTGTATAACAACCTGGAAGCCCGAATTAAAGTGGCCAATTTAGCTTCATATATTTTACCCGGACAATTGGGTATTGTAGGTTTTTATGATATTGGTAAAGTATGGCAGAAGGGATACAATAGCAGTAAATGGCACCAGGGTGCAGGCGGTGGTATTTATTTTGCCCCGGCACAAATGGCCGTATTCCAGTTGGTAGCGGGTAATTCAGGTGAAGGCTGGTATCCGTATTTTACTATGGGGTTCCGGTTTTAAGTGTTTAGGTAAATTGGGCAGATGAGGTAAATAGAGTTGGTAAAGTAAATGAGGTAAAAGGAATGTGTTATGTTATTTTTAAAGAGTAATCAATGTCGTATACTTTACCAGTTATAAAGCAGGGAATAGTTAATTTCTTTTATCATGCAGGTTGAGTAGTGTCGCCGTTTCATTATAAAGTTTAGCTTTTTAAAAGCTAAACTTTATAATGAAACACTTTTTGTTTACAGGCTTTTGTATTTTATGGCATCATCGTTGTGTCATGTAAATTCCGATTTTATCGGAACTCACTTTTACCACATACCATTGTGCAAATTTATTGAACGCAGTAATTTTTAAAAATAGTGCTGATTGCCGGTAACAAAGTTGCGGGCTGATCAAATATTCACCATTGACCATTGACCATTGACGATATTTAGCGGCATGAGAAAAACGAACACAATCATAGTAGGGCAGGGGATTGCAGGATCATTGGTTGCTTATATGCTTTACCGGAATAAAATTCCTTTTATTGTAATTGATCCTGGCAGTATCAATACTTCCAGCAAGGTTGCAGCTGGTATGTTTACCCCGGTAAGCGGCAAGAGAAAAACGATTCACCCAGTCACACTGGAGCAGATTCACTATGCAATAGCAATTTACCGGGAGATAGAGCAATGGCTGGGTATCGATATGCTGCACCTGCAGAATATTTACCAGGTGTATCATTCAGCAGATGAGAAAAGTGATCTAAAGGCAAGATTGGCTAATGAGGCTATTGCAGAATATATTATTACTAACCCCAACGCTGAGCCGGGTATTTTACAGGAGCAGGGTGCTTTTGAGATCACCCATTCCGGCTGGCTTGATTGCGGATTATTCATCAATGAGGTAGCGCAGTGGCTAAAAACAAATGATGCGTTGATAGAAGCTGAATTCATACACCAGGATGTAAAATTTAATGAAGCCAATATAGAGTACCACGGAATAACATGCCACCAGGTTATTTTTTGTGAAGGCTATCGCGGAGTGAATAACCCATTCTTTAGTAATCAAAGTATAATACCCTGCAAAGGCGATGTGCTGACTATACAATGCGATCACCCATCCACAAATCGCATTATCAAAAAGAATGGGATTTACCTTACTTCTTTAGGCAATCATTTATTCAAAGCAGGATCCACCTATCAATGGAACCACTCCGATGCGGAACCGGATGAAGCAGGTAAAAACCATATTGAAAGTAAATTGGAGGAGATGCTTGCCAATAAATTCACCATAGTAGATCATACAGCGGCCATCAGGCCAACCACAAAAAACCGGGAAGTGATTGCAATACAACATCCGGAACACAAAGGACTGTTTATGCTAAATGGATTAGGAACAAAAGGTGTATTACAGGGACCGTGGTGGGTAAGGCATCTGCTCGAACTTACCCCACAATCACAGAAGGGAAACAGCACAAAAAAATATTGCTAATAAATCCCCGTCATCAACCAGGATACTGTCGGCGCTAACGGAAATCAGACATCAACAAATCAGCCCCGTCCGAACGCCAGCCCGATAAGTTCATTCTGGCGGGGATTCATCCGGGCGGGCATCAGACATCATGATCTATCCAACTGCCCCTGCATCCTCTTCACCCGGTCTTCAAATTTTTCTGACGAAAGATTATTCCTGCTGAGGCCATCTACAATGATCGGGAAGCAAAACGGCGTTAGCTTTTTTGGGAAATTAATGATGATGGTGCTAGCGGCAATCCGCTGCAGGGCATTCCGTAAACGTACTTCTTCCATTTGCTGATCCAGCACTTCGCGGTAGGCTTGTTTTAATAACACGTTGTTGGGATCGTACTCACTAAACACTTTGAATAGCAATCCGGCGCTACTTTGCAGGTGCCTTGCTTTTACCTGTTCATTTGGCATGCCCTGGAAAATTAATCCGCCGATCACCGCAATATCCCTGAATTTTCGTTTAGCCATTTCCGATGAGTTTACACTTTTTAAAATATCAGCCAGCAGGTTATTGGAGGTAAATAAATCATAGGCATTCGTATCGTCCAGCGGTATGGGCTGGTCGCTGAGCAATTCAAATCCATAGTCATTGATGGCAATAGAAAAAGTAATGGGGGTAATACGGCTGATACGATATGCCAGTATAGCTGCCATGGCCTCATTTACCAATCTGCCTTCAAAGGGATATACAAATACGTGAAAGCCTTCTTTGGTTTCCATGTGCTCAATCAATAATTCATTTTCGTTGGGTATATGGGATAGTTCTCTTTGCAATTGTAACAATGGCTCCAATACTGTGATCTCTATATAAGTATCTTTTTTTGCCCTGGATTTGGAGGAGGCTTTAGCAGGGGCCAATACTTCCCGCAGTTTCTGTCCCAGGTTTGCCGAGAGCGACATCCTGCCGCCCATCCAGCTTGGTACAATTGATTTTTTAGTGGTGGATTTTTTTACCAGTACCGTCATGTCTTTAATCATCAGGAACTCAAGGTTTCTCCCTGCCAGTGTAAATACATCACCCGGTTGCAGGCGGGAGATAAAATATTCTTCTATTACGCCAATATAACCGCCGCTCAAAAATTTCACTTTCAGCATAGCATCGCTCACGATGGTACCAATATGCATTCGGTGACGCATCGCCATCCGCCGGTTTTCAATCCGGTATACGCCATCGGTGACAACAATTTTTTTATATTCATCATATTGTTGCAATGCCTTGCCTCCCTGTGTGAGAAAGAACAAAACTTCCTGCCATTCATCTGCTGTGATGTCACTGAAGCAGTAAGTGTTTTTTATTTCTTCAAAAATTGTATCCGGTTTAAATCCATCTGATATAGCGATGGTGCATAGGTATTGTATGAGCACGTCAAAACAGAGCATCATTGGCTCTTTGCTCTCAATATAGTTTTCTTCGATCCCCTTTTTTAGTGCAGCGGCTTCTACCAGTTCAAGAGAATGTGTGGGTAAAAAGTAAATTTTACTTACGGCACCTGGCTGGTGCCCGCTTCTGCCTGCTCTTTGTAAAAAGCGGGCTACTCCCTTGGGCGAACCCACCTGTATAACGGTATCCACTGGCCGGAAATCTACACCGAGGTCAAGGCTTGCGGTACACACCACCGCTTTTAATTTGCCGGTATGTAAATTGTCTTCTACCCAAAGGCGCAGGTCCTGTTCAATGCTGCCATGATGTAAGGCGATGAGGCCTGCCAGGTCTGGTGCTACATCCAGCAAAGACTGGTACCATCTTTCGCTCATGCCACGGGTGTTAATAAAAATCAGCGTGGTTTCACTGGCGTTAATAATCGGTATTACCTTCTCCACTAATTTAATTCCCAAATGACCGGCCCATGGATACTTTTCTATTTCGTCTGGTATAATGGATTCTATGCGGATATCTTTTTTGATATCGGCTCTAATAATGATTCCTTCCAATTTTATGGGAGCAAGCAATACATCCCTGGCCTGTTCCAGGTTGCCGATGGTAGCAGAGATGCCCCAGATTGTCAATTTACTGTTTTCTGTTTTTTGTTTATTGTTGGGCTTACGTGTTTCTGTAACTTCTGTATTTGATTCGGAGATTTCGTTTGCTTTTTGCAAATTGGTTTCAGTTGCCAATTGTATGTTCCGGCAGCCGATTATCCTGGATATGGCCAGTTCTACCTGCACGCCCCTTTTGCCGCCCATTAATTCATGCCATTCATCTACAGCGATTATTTTGAGTGTCTTAAAAACGTCGGGATAATTTTTTTGCGCCAGTAGTAAATGTAAACTTTCCGGGGTGATGATGAGTACTTCGGGCATTTGCCTTTTTTGCTTTTGCCGTTCGCCGGTGGGGGTGTCGCCATTACGGATAGCTACTTTCCAGCTCATGCCCAGTGCTGCAATAACTTCTTCCATAGCCCGGCCAATATCTTTTGCCAATGCCCTCAGCGGCGTGATCCAGATCAGCTGCAACCCGTTCTTATTTGCAGCCTGGTAATTTTTTGGATGGTTATTGATGAATTGAATAACAGCGCCCAGGAAGACGGAAAATGTTTTACCGCAGCCGGTAGGTGCATTCACCAAACCGCATTGCCCGTTGATGATCTGTTGCCAGGTTTGTTGCTGAAATAGAAACGGGTGCTGGTCTTTAGCGGCCAGCCATTCATTGATGATTTTATATCCGGGGGTTGATTGAAGTTTCAATTGGGGATAGCAATATGATTGAATGCAAAAGGTAATTAAAATATCTTGATCAGGATTTAAGAATTAATTGATTTACAGAATTCTAAAACAGGATTTTGGGACTATTTGATTTAAGGATTCTTTAATATGGTTTAGCATTAATTGATTTGAGACTTTATCGTATAAATAATCCTGTTCAGATTTTGTATTATCGCAAATCCTGAAATTCTTTAATCCTGTTTAATTCTTTAATCCTGTAAATCCTGATCCTACAATGTTTTTAAATATTCAATCACCGCCCTCCGTTCCTTGCCTGATAATTTGTCTCCAAAATAATGTCCCTTATTGCTGTAACCTTTTAATGTGGTGTTGTACACTTCGCTGCTGCCGGGTTCATTTTTTGTTTCGTAATGGTAACCGGGAATATCATAATTATAACTGGGTTTTAGGAAATTTCGCTGCCAGTAAGCGGGACGAACTTTGCTATTTAACAAAGCATCCAAATCGGGCACCGAACCATTGTGCAGGTAGGGCGCTGTTATCCATACTCCATCCAGTGGCGGTGCAATATAGCCGCGGTAAGGTACCAGCTTTGCCGGATGATCACCGGTGGTAAACCAGCTTTTATTAAACCATTCAATAAACTGCGGATTGGAAAAATTGGCAGTGTATAGCATGGAATCCGTTTTGATAATGCCGGCCGGTATCAACAGGTTGGGATATTCACCATCTTCGCCATAAGTACCATGGCATTTTTTGCAGGTGGCCATAAAAATAGTTTTTCCTTCGGCAGCCATTGCTGCATCAATGGGCCTCGGATATTTTGGCGGCTGTATGGAATTGATATAAGACAGCACATCGTTGAAACGTTTATCCACTTCTTTTGCTTCAGAAGTGTCGGTAACCGTTAGCAGGTTGGAAGCCATCAGGAACCTGCCAAAATCGCCGCGGCCAAAGCCATTGTAAAACATGGCATTCTTTTTTTTGAGTAACCACCAGGCTGGCACATCAGTCGGTATAATTTCATCAGGTAATGACAGTAAATTTTTATCGCTCCATTTCAATGTTTGAGGATCCCTGTGCGATACCAACAGGTAGGCCAGTGCATCAGCAAGGTTTACACCTTTGGTACTGGTAACCAATTTTGGAGAAATGGCTTTTAAAGAGGTAATGAAGTTTTTGGCAGCATCATATTTTTTTGCATTATCACCGCTGAGGTTCTTTAGAAATTTCTCAGCAATCAGGGCAGTGCTTTCCCGGTTGATGGTAAAGTCTGATAAGGAGTTGCCCAGTCCTACGATTAATTTTCCCTCAAACACCTGGGCATGGCACTGCAGGCAATTGGGGGCCACTACCAGTTCGCCATTGGGTGCATTTACCGCGGTAAAGTCGTGTGGTAAATTTTTATTATTTCCGGTGCGTTGTAAGAAATTATTGGTGTCCCTGGCACTACCTAAAAAAAACATGGAGTAAGGAATACCACTCTTTAAATAATCGCCGGTAACCAGGTATTGAAACCCAGTGGCTGCATCGCCGGTTCTTTGTTTGCTGGGTGCAATGGGCTCCGGCTCTTCTTTTACATAGTTGTCAGCTAGCGTTGCAAAGGCATAACAGGATACAGCAATGAAAAATAAAACGATTAATTTTTTCATGGTACAATGCAGGGAAATAGTTTTTTAATAAAATGTCAACTTACCCTGGCCTCCCTTCGAAGAGGGGCCAAAGTAAGTTGTTTTACAGTGAGATTGTTTTGTTTATAAAGTTATCTTTTAATTTGCCATTAGCCGACCCTGATACGTTAATATTGTATGCCACAAAATAATTGCATAAATAAAACAGGTGAAATTTGGCAATACTTTAGTGAACGCTCAATGTCCGCATTCGCCTGCCTTATCCCCCTTCAGGGGTTAGGGGCGTTGTATATCTTTAATAATTCCTTCAAATCATCCAGCGTATTGATCTCATCCGGCTTTTTATCCTGCCTCCACCGGCTCATCCTGGGAAAGCGCAATGCTACCCCACTTTTGTGACGGTTGCTGGCGGCTATTCCTTCAAAAGCAATTTCAAAAACCAGCTCTGGCTTTACGGTTCGTACAGGGCCAAATTTTTCTATTGAATTTCTTTTTACAAAAGCATCTACCTGTGCAAATTCTTTATCGGTTAGGCCACTGTAAGCTTTTGTAAAACTCACTAATTTGTCGCCGTCTTTAACTGCAAAGGTATAATCTGTGTACAGGTTGCTTCTCCGGCCGTGGCCTTTTTGTGCATAGATCATTACGGCATCAATGGTGAGTGGATCAATTTTCCATTTCCACCAGTCACCTCTTTTCCGGCCCACCTGGTATGCCGAGTCTTTTCTTTTCAGCATAATGCCTTCGCTGCCCATATCACGGGAAGATCGCCTGGTTTCCCTTAAAGCTTCCCAATCGTTCACGGTGATTACCGGTGAAATATGTATGGAAGGATGTTGAATGGTACGGATGATATTTTCAAGCAATAATCTCCTTTCCAGCAAGGGCATGGTGCGGATATCCTTGCCTTTATACTCCAGCAAATCATAAGCGATAAAACCAACCGGCGCTTCCAGCAATTGTTTCTTCGTGATGTTTTTTCTGCCAATTCTTGTTTGCAATGCGGCAAAGGCCAGCGGTTTAAACACACCGGTTTCCGCAGGTATTTCGAGGCTGATAATTTCTCCATCTATTACCACACCCCCGGGCAACAGGTCTTTAAAGGCGTTATATTCCGGAAACTTTTCGGTCATCAATTCTTCACCCCGGCTCCATACAAATAGTTCATTGTTTCGCTTTATGATTTGCCCCCGGATTCCGTCCCATTTCCACTCGGCCTGCCATTCGCTTATGTCGCCGAGGCCTGCCAGGTCATCCTCTACCGCATAAGCCAGGTAAAAGGGGTAGGGTTTGGAGTAGTCTGAACTGGTATCTGTTTCACTCAATAAATTGTCAAAAATAGTAGTCACAGGATCCCAGTTGCCGCTGATGCGATGGGCGATGACTGATGGTGAAACCTCCACCGTTTTTGATAATGCATTCACCATCATTTTTTGTGATACACCAATTCGAAAACCACCGGTGATTAATTTGTTGAATACAAACTTTTCATTCCGGTCCATCTGTTGCCAGCACTCTGTAATAAATTGTTTTTTTACCCGTTCCTCTTCCTTTTCGATGCGAATAAAGGTTTCTAAATAATAAGATAAGGTATGCTCTGTTGAAAAACCCGGTTGCATTTCATGTTCTGGTAACAATAAGGAAATCGTTTCTGCCAAATCACCCACGGTATGATAGCATTCATCAAACAACCATTGTGTAATTCCTGCAATTTCTATACACCAGCTTTGCAAAATAGTGGAGTTGATAATGCGCTTAGGACGTCTACCGCTAAAGATGGCGATCACCCAGATTTTGTCTTTGTCAGAAGCTACAGAAAAATAATCCTGCAATGCCTGTAGCTTATCATTTGTTTTGGTGGTGGTGCCTAATATGTTTACCAATGCTGCAAATTGCTTCATACCCCCATACCCTCCCGATAAAAAATCGCGACCTTGTTCCGGGGAGTTATTGCCTGTGCTTATGATATCAGGATTCTCCATTTTCTTCCTCCTTTATAACCGTTGTATTGCTCTCCTCATCTTCACCATATTCTGTTTTTACTTCTCCTGCTTCAACACCCTGTTCATTCAGGTACCGGCTAAAGGCTGATTGAAATCCATGAGTGGCAAACACTTTTTGGGCGCCGGTTGCTTTTACTGCCTGCAACAAACCATTCCAGTCTGCATGATCGCTGAGTACAAATGCTGCATCGGTATTTCTTCTTCTTGCATTGCCCCTTACCTGCATCCAGCCGCTGCAAACCCCAACGCTATAGGGATAAAATTTTTTCATCCACGGTGTGCCATCTGCGCTGGGAGGCGCTATTACGATATTGCCCTGTAATAATTCTTTCGGGGTGTCAGGGTTTACCCTTTGTACTTCCGGTAATTTCCATCCGCTGTTTACCAGCGCCTGGTGTACATTCCAAACTGCGCCATGTACAAAAATTGGCAGACCGGTTTCCGCCAGTGGCTGCAATACTCTTTGCGCCTTACCGAGGCTATATGCTATCAGCACACTGGTTTTTTTATCGGCTATGTTTTGTGCTACCCAGTTTTTAATCTCATCAAAAATAGCTGCCTGTTTTTTCCATTTGTAAATGGGTAAACCAAAGGTTGATTCTGTAATAAACGTGTTGCATGGTACTGGTTCAAATGCACCGCTTATGCCATCATCCTCTGTTTTATAATCGCCACTGGCTACCCATACCTCCCCATTATATTCCACCCTTATTTGGGCAGCTCCGATGATATGACCTGCAGGATGAAGGGATACTTTAACCCCATTCATCATCACCGGCTCATTCCAATCTACACTCTCATATATATTATCTCCCAACCGCAATTGTAATAAAGGTTTGGTAAGATGATGGCACAAATAATACTTACTACCCCAACGGGCGTGATCGCTATGGGCATGGGTGATGATGGCCTTATCCACGGGTTTCCATGGATCGATGTAAAATCCACCCTGCCTGCAGAATAAGCCTTTGTCGGTGAAGTCGATCAATGCCATGTTTATTATTGTTTTCGGTTTACAGTTTGCTGTTCTTAGCGTTTTATTGATTGATCAGTTTCTTTTTATTGAGTAATATCATCCAACAATCATCAATCAATCATCAGACATCCATTCACTTTATCTTTCCATTTTTTGATTCAGTTACAGTCTAAGTTCCACCTTCGGGGCACAGGGGCCCTTCTTACTCCTGCACCGGTCGCTGCAATACTTTACTTCTTCCCAATTTTTCTGCCATTTTTTGCGCCAGATAAAGGGGAGTTTGCAAACAATGCAGATTTTAGTGGGTAAATGTAATTTTTTATGCGCCATGGTCCTGTTGATACCTGGTGATTCCTGCAATGATTCACTCACCAGCTTTCAATCAAACAATGCCGTTGCCGTATTGTTCGTCGGCTTAAAGAAAGGAGGGCTAAATTTAAAAGGTGAATGTAAAGAGGGGAAGGGAAAAAGTCGCTGATTTTGACTGTTCTTCCATCTTCTGTCATCAACCCTAAAGCATTCACTAATATTTTACCAGGCCCTGGTAGTAGTACCGTTCACCAGCCGGATAAAATACAAATGTTTATTCTCAAAGTAATCGGGGATTTTATTATCCTTCTTTCCGAATACAGGCCGGAAATTATACTCGGAGAAAACTTTGAACTCTTTGTCGTTGATATGATTCATCAAATCGTTGGGAAAATTAGTCAGTAATCTTATAAAAAGGTAAGTGGCTTCAAAGCCTTTAAAGGTCATGTCGGCCGGTTTGCCCTTATACTTTTTTAAGTAGCCCGCTGTGAGTAGTTTACTGTAGTCGTCCCATTTGTTATTGTAATAGGGGGAAGTGAAGTACACAGGGAAATCTTCAAACTGGTCATTTTTCGAAAGGCTTTTAAACCCGTCCCAATTAGGCATCCCAATTAGAATGATTGGGTAAGATTGATACAGGTTATAGCAGGCCGCAGTTAGTGTTGTAGCAAAATTTTCTTCTAATGATGCACCAATGATGATTGTCTGCCGGTTACTATCCAGTTTCTTTCGTAACATTTCTGATGAAAATGTGCTGTCTAAATTGATGGTCTGTATTTTTACCAGTGGCTTACCATCCGGCTCATTGATGGATTTAAAATAGGAAGCAACTTTATCTTCCTGGGCTCCTTTTTTCCTGATGAGAAAAATGCGGTCCGTTCCGTGATTTTGCAACACGTAACTATAGATAGCTTCACAATGTGCCTTCAATGTAGAGTTAACAACTACCAGCGAAGGGTTCTCCGTAATGCCGCCATCGTTGGGATAGGTAGCAGATATAAAGGGAATGTTTTTGGTAAGTGCAAAATTTGCCAGTTGTTTAAATTCCAGGTCTTTTACTGAACCGATGATGAGATCCAGGCTATCCAGTTTTTTTGAACTGATGAGTTTGTCAACCGGTAAGGTATACGATTTGGTATCGTAAATAAAAGCGTTGACATTGTGGTGTAGCTGTCTTATGGAGTCCAGCGCAATTTCGGCGCCATTTACAAAATCTACTGCAGGCATTATAAAACGCGGGATACCTTGTTTGGAAACAAATTTACCTTCCTCATTGAAAACAGAATCCAGGTATAACGGAGCAAAAATACCAACATGGTAGGTTTTTGCAGGGATAACAGAATCCTTTTGCGCAAACAAGGGTTGAAGAAAAAAAATGGCTGCCAGAACAAAGACCATCGTACGTAAATGCTTATTCATATTTCCTGATGCTGTTATAATTTTCAAAAGGTTGCAGTTATTGATTTCGCTTAATATCAATTATTTCCGGTCCATTTTAATTAATCATGAACAAAAACCAATCGGGTAGATCACTCATTAATCACTGCCATTCACCAAATTATTCCCACTCAATTGTAGCCGGCGGTTTGCTGCTGATATCATATACTACCCTGTTAATGCCGCGTACATTGTTGATAATTTCATTGGATATATCGGCTAAAAATTCATACGGTAAATGTGCCCAGTCTGCTGTCATTCCATCTACAGAAGTTACCGCCCTTAATGCAACCGTAAATTCATAAGTTCTTTCATCACCCATCACACCAACGCTCTTTACAGGTAACAAAATCGTGCCAGCCTGCCAAATGCCGGCGTACAAATTAGCTTTTTTTAACCCATTGGTGTAAATCGCATCGGCTTCCTGCAATAACCGTACCTTTTCTTCGGTAACATCTCCTAAAATGCGGATGCCCAATCCAGGGCCGGGAAAGGGGTGCCTGTATAGCATATCATGCGGAATACCCAATTCCAGGCCCACTTTTCTTACTTCATCCTTAAATAAGGAACGGAGTGGTTCCACCAGCGATAATTTCATGGTAGCCGGTAAACCGCCAACATTGTGGTGCGATTTGATGGTAGCGGAAGGGCCATGCACAGAGGCCGACTCAATAACGTCAGGATAAATAGTTCCCTGTCCTAAAAAATCTATATTTTCAATGCGGTGTGCTTCCTGGTCAAATATTTCTATAAAGCCTTTGCCAATAATTTTCCTTTTTTCTTCCGGATCGGTTTTACCTGCCAGCCTGGTATAAAAATGTTCTCTTGCGTCAATCCCCTTTACGTTTAACCCCAGTTTGCCATACATTTCAAGCACCTGTTCAAATTCATCTTTACGCAATACTCCATTGTCCACAAAAATGCCAAACAAATTATCGCCGCATGCCTGGTGTATCAGCGTGGCAGCTACTGTGCTGTCTACCCCTCCGCTCAATGCCATGATTACTCTTTTGTTGCCGATTTTATCTTTCAGCGCTGCCACCGTATCGCTAATGAAATGCGCCGGGGTCCAATCCTGTGAGCAGTTGCAAATATTTAGCAGGAAATTTTTAATGATCGTTTTTCCTTCCGTAGAATGGTATACTTCCGGGTGAAATTGCAGGCCGTATAATGGAAATGGATGTTCACCGGTACGCTTAAACGCTGCAACGGGTATGCTCTCCGTGGTACCCAATATTTCAAAACCAGCGGGTAATTCTTTAATGGTATCACTATGGCTCATCCATACCTGCGAGTGTGGTGATACATCTTTTAATAAAACATCCTCTTTTATCTTTTCCAGTTTAGCCCTTCCGTATTCCCGTTTTTCACTTTTATCTACCCTGCCACCCAGTAATTTAGCGGTTAATTGTGCACCATAACAAACACCTAATACCGGTATCTTGTCTGCGATAGCTTTAATATCTATCGAAGGAGCGTTTTCTTCATTTACTGAAAAAGGCGATCCGGAAAGGATGATACCTTTTAAATCCGGGCTAAATACGATGTCTTTCTGGAATGGCGTTATTTCGCAAAATACATTGGCTTCTCTTACAGCCCGGGCAATTAATTGTGTGTACTGGGATCCAAAATCGAGGATGAGAATTTTTTCCGTCATAATGCTGCGAAGGTAAATAATACCTATCAAAACCCCATTCCCCGTCAAAATGAATCTTTATGTGTGGCCAAAAGATGCGTTATTACAAATAGTAAAAGGGATCAGGTCCCTAAAAGGGTGCAATTTTGAGCCGGATACAAGTAGAATCCACTTTGTGGATGGGAGCCGCTTTTATTTTACCAAAGGTTTGCACAGGTTCTTTTTATTTTAAATCTTTACACAAAACTTTTAACCATGAAATATTTATTATGTGTCTTTTTTGCATTGTCAATCCTTAGTGCCTGCAATCAGCGGAGGGGTAGTGGCAATATTATTACTGAGAAAAGGCAAACTGGCAAATTTACAGGGATTTCTGTGGGAGGGGCATTTACAGTGGAAGTTAAAACCGGCCCGATAACTGAAGTGGAGGTGGAGTCAGACGATAATGTGATCAGTTTTATTGAAACGAAGGTAAGCGGCAACACATTAAAGATCCGGACAAAAAATGGCAACGGTTTTAACAACGCCCATTTTAAAGTATACATTACCGCGCCGGAAATAAATAAAATCAACTCCTCAGGTGCTTCAAATATAAAAGTGATTGATCAGTTGAAAAGCACCGGGAAAATTTCCCTGGATGTGTCAGGTGCTGCCGGTATTGAAGCATCAGTAGATGCACCCGAGATATATGCGGAAGTGAGCGGTGCAGGAAATATTGAATTAACAGGCAGAACAAGGGAGTATAAAGCCAAAGTAAACGGCAGTGGAACGCTTAAATCCGGTAATTTACAGAGTGAGAATACAACCGTAGACGTTTCAGGTGCCGGCACAGCAAGGGTGCATGCCAGTGTAAGGCTCAATGCAAAAGCCAGTGGTGCAGGAAATATTCATTACCGGGGCGGCGCCAGTGTGGAACAGAAAACGAGCGGCGCAGGTAGTATAAAAAATGAAAATTAGTGTATTTAATAATTCACAAAGCATAATTGATGTTGATGGTATTTCCCTCATTCATTACATTGGCAGATCGGTCACCACTGACGAATTAGTCTTACAACTATCTCACTTAGGTTTAGCTTAAGGCTTTATTTACCGGTTACACCGGTTTGCCTTCATCTCCAGGTGTCAAGCTGACAGCAAAGCATCTTTGGTATTTTGTTTGCTGGGTACAAAAAAAAAGATTTATGCAAAAAGGAAACATTCGGGTACAAACGGAAAATATTTTTCCGATCATTAAGAAATTCTTATACAGCGAACACGACATTTTTGTAAGAGAGCTGGTTAGTAATGCAGTAGATGCTACCCAAAAATTAAAGACCTTGTCTTCTTTGGGTGAAGCAAAAGGCGAAATTGGCGAAATAGGTATAGAAATTAAGATTGACAAGGAAAAAAAGACAGTTACCATTTCTGATAAAGGAATTGGAATGACGGAAGAGGAAGTTGACAAATATCTTAACCAGGTAGCATTTAGCGGGGCGGAAGAGTTTTTAGATAAGTATAAGGGCCAGAATGAAAACAATATCATTGGTCACTTTGGATTGGGATTTTATTCATCCTTTATGGTGAGTGAAAAGGTAGAAGTGATTACCAGGTCATATAAAGAAGATACAAAAGCAGTAAGATGGGAGTGCGATGGCAGTCCGGAGTTTACGCTGGAAGATACCGATAAGGCGGATAGGGGAACGGATATTGTTTTGTACCTGAACGAAGAAAGCCAGGAATTTTTAGAGCCGGAAAGAATCAAGAGCATCCTCGATAAGTTTTGCCGTTTTTTACCTGTTCCCATTATGTTTGATGGCAAACAGATCAATAATCCGGAGCCGGCCTGGACAAAGAAACCAGCTGACCTGACTACTGAAGATTATCAGAATTTTTACAAAGAGTTGTATCCGTTTAATGAAGCACCTTTATTCTGGATTCATTTGAATGTGGATTACCCTTTTAGCCTTACGGGTATTTTGTATTTCCCAAAAATCAAGCAGTCGTACGAAATACAGAAAGACAAAATTCAATTATACAGCAACCAGGTTTTTGTAACGGATGAAGTAAAGGATATTGTTCCGGAATTCCTGATGTTATTGCAGGGCGTTATCGATTCGCCGGATATCCCATTGAATGTTAGCCGTAGTTACCTGCAGGGCGATCCCAATGTTCGTAAGATCAATTCGCATATCACCAAAAAAGTGGCGGATAAGCTGGAAGAGATATTTAAAAACGATCGTACTGCCTTTGAAGAAAAGTGGGAGAGCCTTGGATTATTTGTTAAATACGGGATGATGACGGATGACAAATTCCTGGAAAAGGCTAACAAATTTTTGATACTACAGGATACAGATGGTAAATTTTATACCATCGAGGAATACAGGCTGGCTACCGAAGTGTTGCAAAAGAATAAAGACGGTAAACAGGTTATTCTATATACCACTGATCCCGTGCAGCAGGATGCATTTATACAGCAGGCCATTGCAAAGAGTTACGTGGTATTAAAAATGGAGACCATCATTGATAACGGGTTTGTGAACCAGATGGAAATGAAATGGGAGAACGTTCAGTTTGTAAGGGTTGACAGTGATATTGTTGATAACTTAATTGACAAACAGGAAACAACCGAAAGTGTATTGAGTAAGGATGAGGAAGCTAAACTGAAAGAGTTATTTGGTATGAATGTACCTGAATTAAATGTAACAGTAGATGTGAAAGGTCTAAGCGCCGAAGCACCACCGGTAGTAGCCACCCGTCCCGAGTTTATGCGCCGCATGAAAGACATGGCTGCAATGCAGGGCGGCATGGGGGCATTTTACGCCAAGATGCCGGATGAAGTTACATTAACTGTAAATGGTAACCACCCGGTCTATAAGAATATTCTCGCCGAGCCCGAAAAGGAGAAGCAGGAAAAAATAGTACACAACTTAGCTGATTTGGCGCTGTTGTCACAAGGGTTATTAAAAGGGAATACCCTTACTAATTTTATAAATAGAAGTGTTGAGCTGATGAGTTAGAAATTATGTCTGATGTCCGCCCGGATGAGTCCCCGCCAGAATGAACTTATCGGGCTGGCGTTCGGATGGGGCTGATTTTTTGATGTCTGATATTTTTTGATAACTCAGTGCCAAAAAATTTCGATTGTATTAAAGGGATTGCCTGAAAGGGCGATCCTTTTTAATAAACCATTCTGTCAAGTCACCCGTATCCCAATAAATTTTAAAATCATTATGCTGGTTGTAATGCACCCACGACCCATAAGGCCTGATAGTGTTACTTAAACTCCTGGAATAACTCCCCTTTAGGGGCCGGGGGCGTGCAATATCACCGCTTCCATATACTTCATCCGGCAGGTATAATAAATTTCTTTAAAGCCTATATCCGTTAATTCTTTTTTGTATAAAGGGTTGAAATAAATGATATAAATATTTCGGGGATTTTTAGTGTAGCTATTCCTGATATTGGCTGTTACCGTTTTCATGATGAACAAGTCAAACGGGTTAAAGAAAAAGATGCAATCTGCATCAGCGGGTATTTCAACTTTAGACGCATCTTTGTTTATGATTTCAAATTCCAGCGAAGTGAACCTTTTTTTTGTAAGTAGTAAGTTCCCGTTAGCGCAGTTACAAAGCTCAGTGGAAAAATCAATGCCGGATACTTTCTTAAATCCATGGTTGGCAGCCACACATAGTACCCTTCCTTTTCCGCAACCGATGTCTATAAAATGTTTTCGCTCATTTCCGGCTAACCTGGTAAAAACATCTTCCAGCAACAAATAGCTTGCAGGCATGTATACGGTTGCGTGAGAAATATCAACGCCTGATGCTGCCGTATTTTTTAATTCATCCGACCCGGTGGTATGGATGCCGTATTGCTTCTCGCCCTTTATTTCATGAAATAAAATATGGAAAGCAATCCTCCAGTTCCAGTTGATACCCAGGTAAAAAAAGTATTGTATGAATGGGAAAATTTTCAATTATGAAGTGGTTAAAACTTCGGGTGAGATGGAGGAAGATAATCTTATATCAATTACTTTTAGTTGCAGGTTAGTTTCTCCGTTCCATTCATTTTCATCAATGGTAAATACGATATCAAGGGGTTTTTTCTGTTCCAGCAAATGAAATTTGTCTGCCATATTAAACCCAATACCTGTAAATGTTTTTTCATTTTGTTTCACTACAAAACGGAGATGCAATTCTTTTACAATTTTAGAATAACCCGTATCCATCACCTGTGTAGCTACAAAAGCAGGCCGCATGTTTTCGGGGCCAAATGGTTCCATCTGGCAAATTATTTTATAAAACGAAGCATTGATTGCGGTAAATGAAATGGAACTATCAATCACCAGTTCTGGTATTAACAAATGTGGTGGTATGGTTGCTGCTACTTCCTCCTCAAACCTGTTGGAGAAGGCTTCTACATTGGCCGGTAGCATTGATAAGCCCGCGGCAGCAAAATGCCCGCCGTACCCCAGTAAATATTCCCGGCATGCATGTACCGCTTCATAGAGGTTAAACCCAACTACACTTCTTGCACTACCCGATACAATGTCGCCGTTGCGGGTAAGCACAATGGTAGGCCGGTAATACTTTTCAGTAAGGCGGCTTGCCACTATTCCTACTACACCTTTGTGCCAATGTTCTTTGTACACAACCGTTGATTTTCTGTTAATCATTACCGCATCATTTTCAATCAATGCCAAAGCTTCTTCTGTAATGCTGCTGTCTGCCTCTTTTCTGTCACTGTTATCGCTGTGCAGCAATTCTGCATACTCCAGCGCTTTTACAGTGTCTTTTTCGATAAATAACTGTACTGCTTTTTTTGCATCATCCATTCGCCCCGCGGCATTCACCCTGGGGGCAATTACAAAAACCACGTTGTTGATATTTAATTGCTTTTGAATGCCGCCCAGTTTTATCAGGGCTTTAATACCTAGTGAAGGATCGTGGTTGATTTGTTGTAATCCAAGATAAGCCAGTACCCTGTTCTCGCCGGTCATGGGAACAATATCTGCGGCAATCGCCGTGGCAACGAGATCAAGGTAGCAAAAATAATGTTCTTCGTTTATGCTAAACTGTTGCGCCAGTGCGGTGATTAATTTAAATCCAACCCCACAACCGCACAATTCCTTGTAAGGGTAATTACAACCTGGTTGCTTTGGATTAAGAATCGCAACGGCGTCCGGCAAATCCTTGTCAGGAAGGTGATGGTCGCATACAATAAAATCAATACCAAGCGACCTGGCGTACCTTATTAATTCGACTGACTTAATTCCACAATCTAATGAAATGACTAACTTGAAATTGTTTTCCGCGGCGTAATCAATGCCTGCCTTGCTTACACCGTATCCCTCCCTGTACCGGTGCGGAATATAAAATTCCACGAACTGTTCCTGGTAAATTTTACAAATAAATTGATACATACACGCTACGGAAGTAGTACCATCCACATCGTAATCCCCAAAAACCAGTATTTTCTCATTATTATCAAAAGCCTGGATGATTCTGCCCACTGCCTTATCCATATCCTTCATTAAAAAAGGATCATGCAAGTCGGATAGTTGAGGGCGGAAGAATGCTTTGGCCTTTGCAAAATCATCAATGCCCCGCTGAACTAATATTTTGCTAAT
>JANPIJ010000087.1:0-10520 GCA_031424955.1 Ferruginibacter sp.
ATTACGATAACTTTCTACCAGCCGGTAGTAAGCAGCAATATCCTTGATGGCGGGATTGTGTCTGAATGAAGCTTTTAAATACATTGTCCACAAAGCTAAAAATAGCTGTCGGTCTACGAACACCCCCCTGTGTACTACAAAACATTCTAAAAAATAAAACCCTTTACTAGCAAGGGTTTCAGTATTTGGAAACTAAAATATTCGTGAAAAATGATAAAAAATAATGCTTTTGGCTGCAATGTGGGTTAAAGAGTTTTTTCTGTAAAATTTTGAAAAACCGGGAAAAACAGGAAGGGAATATCCCTGGAATTCAGCACTGATTTTAGCTTTCCTTAATATCATTGTTGATAACAATTGTATTGGCTTCGCCGGAAAATTCAACGGTATTATCTTCGAGCAATTTTTTTACCTGCAGGTTGATGGTTTGCTTGATCGTATCAAATTCAGTCAGATCGATTGGCTCCGTAAAATATTCAATTATAATAGTGATGCCCGTTTTACTGATGTCCTTTAAAAAAACGGAATAAGGAGCAATGTCTTTCGTGTGGCTGTCTAATATTTGCTTTAATTCCGAAATAATTATTTCCACCTTGGCTATAGGGGTCTTTACAGATAACTCTAATTTGATTTCAGCCCGTCGTTGTGTTCTCATGCTCCAGTTATCTACAATGGAATCTACCATCTGTTTGTTGGGCATGGTCACAATGGTTTTATCGCCGGTCAGTATTCTTGTACTCCGTAAGCCGATTCTTTCTACCCTGCCAATGATGTTATTAACCTTCACTGTATCTCCGGCAAAAAAGGGCTTGTCAAAAAATATAATAAACGACGCAATTAAATTTTCCAGGCTTTCTTTGGCGCCTAGTGCAAGTGCTGCTCCAACAATACTAAGGCCCGTAAGCAAATTGCCCAACGGTTGATTAAAGCTGGCTTTAATAATGAGCAAAAGCCCGACGATGCCGATGATCACTTTTAAAAAATCCCTTAAGAAAACAACGAGTTGGTTGTCTCTTGCATCAGGCGTGAGGTTAGCTCTTTCCTCCAGCATAAAAGCGATAAAGTCAACTAATCTTAATACAAGCCAGATAAAGGAAATAATGATGACTGCGGTTCCCAACCTGGTTAGTATATCCGCGGTTGTGTGCCCATAAATCGTGTATAGAAATGCATCCGGAAAATTCAATTTGTCGATTGCGAATACAGCAATTAAAATCACCAGGAACCATTCCATTGGTTCTACTACCAGGTTAATAAAACTTTCTTTGTTCAGTATTTTCCAGACTCTTTTTGCAAGCCGGAAAAATACGGCCACCAGGTAGCGTGATAAATATCGCTTTAGGAGTAAAGTCACCAAAATGATTCCACCTACTACCAGGTAACTTCTGATAGAATTATTAAAATAAACCTGGTCTAAAAAATCCATAAACTAAAAAAATTACTTTCCGCTAAATTATTTTACTAAAAATTGCTGAAGCCCCTCTTTGCGCAATACATATATTTTGTTGTTGCCTGCTTTTATCTGCAGGGTATTTTTAAAGTAATAGGGAGTACTATATTCTATCAATTGAATTGAACCGGTTTCATATTTATAAAAGGACGTATCTCCAAAGCCGTAGAGTGTTTTCCCAATAATCCCGGTATTGTTCCAGCGTAGAAAAGGCATATTGTTTTTTAGAGCGCCATAATAGTCAAACGTATAAAATCCCTTGTTAGGATCATAAAGGTATAGAAATCCATCCTGGTCGCTAATTTGGATAGGGGATGGAATGGTATCAAATAAAGTTCTGAAGTCGGCGGTTTCCGACAACACATCTCCATTATCATCTATTTTTTTCAACCTGCTGTCACCCTCATCAAACAGCCAGATATTATTATCATAAGATGAAGTGATAGCCTTTACTTTAAATATATTTTTCTTACCAAGGTTAATGGTATTGCGTACGTTGAGAAACCGGTCCAGCACTACAATGGTTGCAAAGTTTTTGTAAAACAACAATAATTTTAATGGGTTGGTAGCATCGATAGAAAACAGCTTTCCATACTTGCGAACATTATTGAAAACTCCGGCCGAATCACCATTGGCATTCAACTTCTTCAACTGGTTCGAATTATTATTTACCAGGTAAATATTATCCAGGTTGTCTACCGTGAAATAGGAGAAATCACCGGGAATAGTTTTGCCGGGGATAAAATTCGTGTCCGGTTGGGCATTGGAATGTAAGGCCGATACATTAAGGCAAATAAAAAGAAGTATGCTTTTTAGTAAGTTCATTTTTTAATATTAGTGTTGCCTTATCTAAACGCTGAATCAAAAACTCCTGATCTAATCAAATAGTTTACTTCGGGTTCATTTATCTTCCCAGGTGCTTTTTGTTGATTCTATTGATTTTCAATTCTTTAATTATGAAACCTCCTCTAAGTTCGTCTAAGTTTTATGACCCACTTTTTACCAGGATTTAATTCAATTTTATTCTGACTAAATACTACCCTGCTGAATCATTTTCCGTGTTGTAATATTTCAACTCCATATTCACACCGTCAAATACTGCATAGCTGTTATAATTCATCCATTCTCCCAAATTGATATACCTGCTTTTTTCATTGAGGGGATGATCGATGGGTAAATGTCGGTGACCGAAAATAAAAAAATCAAAATGCTCTTTTTCTAATACCTCCTTTGAATAGATCAGTAACCATTCATTGTTTTCACCCAAAAATTGCTCCGGCTCATTTCCGGCTGCAGCCCTGCTTTTTCGGGAAAAGTAATTGGCAATCCCCATGCCAATGGCCGGCGGTATAATACCAAACATCCATTGGCAAATGCTATTGCGAAATATTTTTTTCAAAAATTTGTATCCCTCGTCACCAGGACCCAGGCCATCTCCATGGCCGATATAAAACTTTTTGCCATTGAAGTCAAAGGTTTTTGGCTCAAAATATACCGGGATATTCAATTCGGATTGAAAATAATCTTTCATCCACATATCATGATTGCCTACAAAAAAATGAATGCGTATGCCAGCGTCTGTCAGTTCAGCTAATTTGCCAAAAATACGGGTATAGCCCCTGGGTACCACGGTTGAATATTCAAACCAGAAATCGAACATGTCTCCCACCATAAATATCTGGTCTGCTTCGTTTTTGATACTTTCCAAAAACCTTACAATTCTTTTTTCTCTTTGCAGGCTGGTGATGGCATCCGGAGCGCCCAAATGAAAATCGGACAGGAAGTAAATTTTTTTTGCCGGGGAAACTGTCATTGTTTATGGGTTATCTGCCAGGGAATTTGTGATTGTTGCGGGCGAAATAATTTTTGTGATCGATCCGCAAAACTGTATCGCTGTCTATTGCAAATATAACAAGGCTTTTGTGAGATGCATCATTGCAGGGTGCAGGACTGGTGTTAAAAAATATACCACGGCAAACTGCATGAGCAAATTCAATTCTCAGGACTGTCTACTAAAAATAAATACACCTCCTTTGGCCCGTGTACACCGGTAACCAGGGTTTTTTCAATATCCGCTGTTCGGCTTGGCCCGCTGGCAAAAGTGATTAGTGAAGGAATATTACCTGCGTATTTTTGTTTTAGTAATTGCAGCGCATCTTTTATGTCGAATACTAACTGGTTGGTGTAGGCGATGCAAATATGCACTGGTGCGTACACACTTACTGTTCTTCCACTTTGCTGGGCCGCACTCATTACGATGGTTCCTGTTCGCGCTACAAGGCATTCGCAGCCGGTAACCGAGGCATCGCAACCTGCCAGGTTGATGGTATTACTGAATAGCGGGTTCCATTTGTCTTCGGAACAAAAAACTTTAGACCATTCTTTAGCGGTGGTGAGTTGTTGTATTTGAAACTGAAGGTCCTGTTCATCTATGCAAAATGCAAACTTACCCTGTATTTTGGTAAACTCTTCCGCAAATACTATTTCCAAAGGCTCTGTTGACGGCTGGTAAACGGAGTCATTACCTTCACTTGACGGAAAAGGCAAAGGCACCGGATTACTCAGTGCCTGCCTTATTCTTTTTAATATGTTTTCCTTTGCCGATGAAATAGCCATGGGCTGTTTAAATTTTGGGAGGATGAACCAATTCCTCTGGTAAAGAAGTATCGGGTTCTTCAGCAACGTTTTTTTCGGGTGATGTCGGCTCAATATCCAGGGCCTTTTTTTCTTCATAAGGCCGCTTGCCGATTAAAGTTTCCACATCACTCTTGAATAAAACCTCTTTTTTCAATAATTCCTTTGCGAGTAATTCCACATCCCCTTTCTTCTCAGTCAATAACTTTTTGGTGCGGATATAAGCAGTGTCAATCAACTTGCGAACTTCCTCATCAATCATTTTACCGGTTTCTTCACTAAAAGGCTTTGTAAATACGTTTTCCTGGTTGGGATCGTAATAACTGATATTACCCACTTTCTCATTCATACCGTATACCGTAATCATACTGTATGCAATCTTGGTAATCTGCTGAAGATCATTGCTTGCACCGGTACTGATTTTTCCAAAGAAGATATCCTCACTCGCCCTTCCGCCAAGTGTCATGCAAATCTGGTCCATCAACTGGTCTGTATTATACAGGTATTGTTCTTTTGGTGTGTATTGTGCATATCCCAGTGCAGCAGTTCCTCTTGGTACCACAGTCACTTTCAACAGGGGATAAGCATGTTCCAGGTACCAGCCACAAATGGCATGGCCTGCTTCATGGTAAGCAATGATCTCTTTTTCTTCCGGAGAAATGATCTTGTTCTTTTTCTCCAACCCACCAATCACCCTGTCAATGGCATCCTGGAAATCACTCATATCCACCGCGTCTTTTCCTTTCCTCGCTGCTATCAAAGCCGCTTCGTTACACACGTTGGCAATATCAGCACCGGCAAAACCGGGTGTTTGTTCAGCCAGTTTTAAAATATCGAGTGTAGTGGAAATTTTGATCGGCTCTAAATGCACTTTAAATATAGCTTCTCTTCCTACCAGGTCCGGTCGGTCAATCGATATCTGCCTGTCAAACCTGCCCGGGCGCAATAAAGCGGTATCCAATACATCGGGCCGGTTAGTTGCAGCCAAAATGATAATACCTAAATCGGTACCAAAACCATCCATTTCCACCAGTAACTGGTTCAGCGTATTCTCCCTTTCATCGTTGCTCATCATCATGTTCTTGCCTCTTGCCCTTCCAATAGCATCAATTTCATCTATAAAAATAATACAGGGAGCTTTTTCCCTGGCTTGTTTAAATAAGTCTCTTACACGGCTGGCGCCCACACCTACAAACATTTCCACAAAATCACTACCACTTAAACTAAAGAAGGGTACCTGTGCTTCGCCTGCTACTGCCTTTGCCAACAATGTTTTACCGGTACCCGGAGGCCCGATCAGTAAAGCGCCTTTTGGTATTTTACCACCCAGTGCAGTATATTTTTTAGGATTTTTCAGGAAATCAACGATCTCCATTACCTCTACTTTGGCTTCATCCAAACCGGCCACGTCGCCAAAATTGATATTTACCCGCGAGGCCTTATCAAATAGTGTTGCTTTTGATTTACCAATATTGAAAATTCCACCGGGGCCACCGCTTCCACCACCCGGTCCGCCAACTTTACGCATCATCATTACAAACAATAAACCAATTAAAAGTATTGGTAAAAGGGTAGTGATAATCTGTCCGAATAATTCTCCTTCATCTGTAGGAGAATCAGGCACCTGGCTTATGACGGGATTTTTATTGTAAAAATCCTGCATATAGAGAGCAAATGTTTTGTCATCTACAATGCTAAAAAACAATTGGGGTTGCGGCATTTTCGCTGCGTTTTCATATTGCTTGTTCAATGCATCCCGGTAGAAAGATTGTTTTTTGTCAAGACTATCTTTTTTTACAAATATTCTTACGATTTTTTTGTTGCGGATAGTAGTGATTTTATCAACATCACCCTGCTTAACCATTTCAGTAAATTTGATCTGGTTTGTTTCAATGCCGGTGCTGGAACCGCCCCGGTAAAGGTTATAACCTACAATTGATGCAAACACAATACCGTATATCCAGTAAATATTAAAACGGTTTTTGTTTTTCGACGTATCATCGCCGGTGGGTGGGATATTATTAGGATTCAATTTCCTGTTTGTTTCTGATTTCTTATCTTCTGCCATAAATGCTTGCTTACAATATTTATTTATATTTTTCTACCTGTGGTTAAGGAAAATGTTTTTATTAGTTAGTCGTTGTGTTCTGTAACCGGTGCATCACTCCACATTTCTTCCAACTGGTAAAACTTCCGTGGTTCGGGAAGCATGATGTGCACTACTATATTCACGTAATCAATTAATATCCATTGTTGCGCCTGGCGGCCTTCATGTTTATATGCAGATTCTTCACATTTTTCTTTTACGTCTACTTCCACAAAATCGGCAATCGCTTTCAATTGAGTGTTGTTGCTTGCCTCGCAGATGATAAAAAAATCAGCTACAGCTTCTGGTATTTTACGCAGATCAAGACTAATTATGTTTTCACCTTTTTTTTCCTGGATGGCATGGATGATTGCCTTAAATATTTTACTGTTTTTGGTTAGCCTTTTAATAGTACTTTTTTTACGATTGGCTAACAATGTAAGATTGTTCAAATTATTTACTGTTTAATATTAACTTTTACATGGTTTACCATGCTTGTTTTATACTGTCATCCGTCTTTAACTTTTGAATTTCGAATAACAGCGTGTAGCTTGCAATTGAGATCAAAAGTACTATTTCTTTATCAATCGATGCGTTATGCCCTATCCCGGTTCTTCGTTTGTAGTTTTAAAGCAGGTAGACAGTACCAACAACTATGCCATGGCAATGGTTCATGCAGGAATGGCGAAACACGGTAATGCATGGTTTTCCAGCCATCAAACTGCGGGTAAAGGACAACGCGGAAAGACATGGGTAACAGAAGAGGGACACAATATTGCTTTAAGTGTGGTATTGACTCCCCAAAAGCTCAAAATCATCCATCCGTTCCAGCTTTCCGTGGCCGTGGCGCTTGCCTCTTTCGATTTTTTTAGCAGTTATGCTGGTGACGAAGTGCAAATAAAATGGCCTAATGATATTTATTGGCGTGACAGAAAGGCAGGGGGGATTTTGATTGAGAACAAATTTAGCGGCAATCAATGGAAATCGGCTGTGGTTGGGATAGGTATCAATATTAACCAAACTCAATTTGATGATTCATTGATTAACCCGGTTTCGCTGATCCAGATCACCGGTAAAATTTTTAACGCGGAGGAATTGGCAAGGGAACTGCATGAAACAATTCTAAAAAGAACATCTCAACTTTTAACAAAATCATATAATACAATGCTGGAAGAATATAACCGGTATTTGTACAAACGGCAACAATCAATACGGCTAAAAAAGGACAATATGGTTTTTGAAACCGTTGTAAAGGGCGTTTCCGCGAAAGGGCAATTACTTACTTTGGATGCGATGGAAAGACATTTTGAATTTGGAGAAGTGGAGTGGATAATACAATGATGTCTGATGCCCGCCCGGATCAATCCCCGCCGGAATGGCCTTGTCGGGCTGGCGTTCGGACGGGGCTGATTTTATGATGTCTGATTTCTTTCAATTTGCTGGTTTATTATACACCATGACTAAAAGGTAATCAGGAACCGGCATTTACATTTTCAGCCTTTCTGGCCTCCACCTCAAATTTATTATTGTAATAACCTTTACGGATACTTTCCCAAAGATATTTTACCAGGAAACCAATATATCCATGCTGTTGATATTGGCGTACATGGCATAGCTCATGCTTTACCAATCTTTGATTTTTCAGAAAGGATTCTCGGGATATATTGTGCAGGTGTATGGTTTTCCCCAACACCATTGCCAGGGAATCACTGTGCATTTTTTTTGCGGCGATCCTTGCAATGAATGAATTTTCTTTTATGGTTATATTACTGTTCAATTGCTGACCATGCTTTTATTATTTCTTCCGCATGCTGCTTGCTCTTTGGTTTTAAAAATATTTTTTTAATGATTCCTTTTTCATCAATTAAAAAGGTAGTGCGGTGCAGGCCCATGTAGGTGCGTCCATATAGTTGCTTCTCGCCCCAAACGCCGTATTTGTCAATGATGGCATGATCCGGATCAGCAATTAAAGTAAAAGGAAGTTCAAACTTAGTCTCAAACTTTTTATGCTTTGCCACTTCATCCGGGCTTACCCCCAACACGGTAAACCCGTTTTGTTTTAATAATCCAAAATTGTCCCGGAGGTTACAGGCCTGAACAGTACAGGTAGGGGTGCCATCTTCCGGATAAAAATATAGTACTATCTTTTTGCCTTTATAGTCTGATAAAGAAACAGCTTCCCCATTTTGATCGGTTGCTTTAAATGCCGGGGCTTTCCGGCCTTCTGTTAATGTGGTCATTATGTTTTATTTGATTTTTATTTCTTATCGGTGGTAATTAATGTTAGAAGGATCTATTGACCATTCACGATCTCACCGGGTGAAATGATAAGTCCGCTCTGCCTTATTTCCCACGCAATCTTCTACGCTTATTTTTAATTCATGGGCTCCCGGCGGGCAATGCTCATCAAACTTATAAATAAAAGTATTGCCTTTATCGTTGGTAAACCGTAGCCATTTTCCATCAAGGTAAGCGGTGAAATTTTGTAATTCTTTTGTATTATCCTTTATTACAAATGCAATGCGATTTAGTTTAGCGGCATTCATTCCTTCTCTTATTCCTACAGGAATAATCGTGGGAGCAGTAATATCTTCCACCAACTGAAAGTTACCAAATGCCCGGAAACTGGCCTGGTACCAATCCTTTTCATCTCCCATGCTTACGGGTATGGCCCTCGCATAATCATTTTTATCACTCCAAAAGCGATGCATCACCATTTTACCGGGATTAGCAGTAGTTGAATTTTTTATTTTAACCGGGAACAGGCTTTGAACCGGCACATTACCATTGTGCAATTGAAAAATGGTGTTTCCCTGGCCTGGAATAATTTCATTATACTTAAACCGGATAGAATCATACAATGCATTTTCGGGCAAGTAGAAACTAATATGGCTATTTTCAAAAACATTCATAAAGCCGGGGTGAAATTCTTTTTGCTGATTGTCGGCAACGGAGTTATACAGGTAATTAGTACGGGTAATATTTCCGCTTTGCAGGTTAAATTTTAAAAGAGAAGTATTTCCTTCGGCATCCTTCACTTCAATTTTTAACGGGTGTATTGCTCCGTCTTCAATATTTATAACTCCATCTCCGCTAATATCTTTATACACACCCTGTGGGTAGCCAGGCAGTCGGCTCATGTGCTGCACCCAGGATCCGCCACTGCTGCGCAATTTATAATCAACATGCGCATTTAAGTACCTTGTTTCATCGTAGCTGATGCTGTCCAACTGAAAGCCTGATAACGGCTGATCATTGTCATATAGCAGCGCCTGGTAAATGCCATTCTTATTGGTAGAACCTGTGTACCTGTCATACGCAGTGATGGCAAAACTTACTTTATTGGTATTAATGCTAAGCAGGCCTGGTACAGTAACGTATATACCGTTTACCTTTTTAATGGGATAAAACCGGGGGCTTTGCTCATAGGTGCTCACATTCCGGTCGTATACTGCCAACCGCAGAATATCCGGTGGTATATTATCCACTACCGGGAATCCAAAAAGTAGCGGATTTAATACTTTGTCTGTTTTGGTATCCCTGATTTCAAAATGTACATGTGGCCCCTGCGATCCGCCGGTATTTCCACTGTAGGCAATAAACTGTCCCTTTTTTACCGAGAATAACCCTGGCGGAAGATCCAGAAATACCTTCCAGCTTTGTAGCTGGTATTGTTGTTCGGTAATGTATTTTTCCAATGCCGGGTTAAAGTCATTCAGGTGGGCATAGAGGGTAGTTAATCCATTGGGGTGATTGATATATATACATCTTCCAAAACCAATTGGTTCAATTTTTACTTTGGCGATATAACCATCGGCGGCTGCCAATACCCGCCTGTTTTCTACCTGGTCCGTTCTGCAATCAAGACCCATATGGTAGTGATTGGGCCTTAATTCTCCAAAATTAGCGACCAACGCTTTTTTTGCTTCAACCGGCCAGGAGAAATATCCCTTTGGGTAATTTTTTGTGGGGAGGCCCTGCGCAAATGAAATTGAATTAACTAAAAATGTCAAAACCAACACGGCATTTATTCTAACCATCATGCATTTAATTAAAAGTGGCAAATTTAAATGATATAAAACTCACAGTTGTTAGAGAAATAGTAAAATGAGCCATTAAATCGGGAATGGCAGGGTTCAATCATGAAATATTGCCGGTATAGTATTCTTCATTCACCATTTACCATTCGAGTCTTTTTGAACACTCGTGCAGATTTTAATGACTATCCGCTATTAGGTGCATTGAGCATACCATGAATAGGAAGTTGCCACGTTTAGGAAGCTATGAAATAACGTTCTACCATGTTTTCTCCTATTAAATTTATAACAAAATTCGTTTAGATAATTTTGCATG
>JANPIJ010000088.1:0-30374 GCA_031424955.1 Ferruginibacter sp.
AGACTTGCAGTAACAAGATCACTAATCTTGTTAAAGGCATTAGAATTTGGGTTTAGCATACAAATTTCTAATGCCTTTTCTATTTTTAGCCTAACAAAGTTTTCCACTTATCCACATCCTGAAAACTTACCGAACTATTGAGCTTAACACACTCATCACCCTGGTTAATTAAATCCTACTTTCCCTTTTACTGATTCAAACAATTTTGTTGAGTTATAGCCAACCCCATTTTTAAAAACAAACTGCAGTTTGCGGATATCGCTGATGTTTTTTGACGGATCTCCATCTATAATAAGCAGGTCAGCCGATTTGCCTGGCTCAATTGTTCCCACCGTTTTATCAAAGCCTAAAGCAATTGCACCATTTAAGGTCGCAATTTTTATGGCTTCTAAAGGAGTAAATCCATCTGCTTCCACCAATAATTCTATTGCCCGCCAATTACCATAGCCTGCTATTGTTCCACCGTTTCCTGTTGGGTCGGTGCCAACGGAAAGCAGGCCACCCATATCGTAAAATATTTTTTCCATTTTAGTAGCATTGGCGAATGCTTTATCATATACAGTTGGGCCTTTGGCCGATTTGGTAGTTGTAAGTCTTTGTAAATAAAAATCCCTTGTATCTGGCGACATAGCATTGAGTGCTTCCTGATTTGGTTGCGGTTGAGTGGTGGTAGCTCCTTCAAACACAGCTAATGAAGAGGTGATACTCACTTTTTTATCAATCAAAAATTGAATGAATTGTTTTACACTGTCACTTTGAATATCCAGGTTGCTTAATGCTTTATATGAACTACCAGCAAAAGGCGGCTCATTTTCTTTTTTACCGGCGGCAAAATCTGTACTGGCCATAAATCCATGCTCTAAATTATCCATACCTAATAATGCTGCTTCCTTGTAAGTAACAACATCCAGGTGCCCGGTGATTTTCAATTTTCTTTTATGTGCTGCATCAATGGCTGCCTTCAGGGTAGGTTTATCTACACCCATGTATGCTTTAAAAGAAGTGAAACCCTGGTCGGCCCAATAGTTTACAAAGGCTGCTGCTTCCCCCGGTGTTTTATTTTCTTTCATTTGCGGAAACCGGGTTGACCTTCCTTCAATGTACGGAGCCGTTAATTCCATATTCGGACCGGGCAATAAACCCAGGTCAATATCTTTTTTTATCCGTAGGTCTGAGTAGGGCTCAACGCTGCCACAAGTTCTGATAGTGGTAGCACCTGCAGCAAGGTAAAGCCGTGGAAAGCTAAAGGGTAATTGTTTTAAATGCAGGTACCGGGTTGGTATATCGTGGGCTGATATGTACATGTGCTCATGCAGCATCACCAGGCCGGGCATTATAGTTTTGCCTTTCAGATCAATGATGTTGGCTGATTTTGGAATAATTGCTTTGGCATCATCACCCACCCAGTCAATTTTACCCCTGCTGCTGATTACTGTTTGATGGGGTTTCGCGGCATTACCTTTGCCATCAATCAACAACCCATTTTTGAAAACAGTAACCGGGTCATTATACTCAATATACTTTTTTGTTTCATCGCTGAATTTTATTTGTGAAAAAGCAGGTGCTGCTAAAAGACAAAAGAGGATAAGAGATAGTAGTATTTTTTTCATAAACTTTATGGTAATTGTATTATTGAAATGTATTCCGGTTGATTTTTAACTTCGTTTGATAAGTGTTGAATGCAGGTGTTTTACCTTCCACTGTTTTTTTTCTTTCACCAAAACTACCGTTTCAAGCCATTGTACAGTTGTCTGTTTACCATCCTTTGTTATTGCTGACTGCAAACGATAATTAACCATTGCCATAGTTTTATCTGTTGTGGTATTGATGAAATCAAAAGTATTGGTTCGTTTAAAATCTCCGGATTGATTTTGGGTAATGGCTTTCAGGATAAGGCTATCCATATTCCAAACCTGGCCATATTCGTATAAGGTTATATCGTCACTACAACTAGCTTTCAGACTTATAGCATCCCGGTTGGATAAAGCTTCAAACATATTTATGACAGTTTGTTGCACGGCCTGTTGATTTTTTGTAAATTGAACCTGCGCATGCAGTAAGGCTGAAAAGAAAAAGACAATAAGTAATAGTGATATTTTTTTCATTAAATAAACTTTTAAGGAATTCTGCAGTTATCGTTGATTGTTGACTGTGCATTCATGTTGGACCGCATAAGTATCAATAAAGCGATTGCGGTAAGTTCTTCATGATCTTATTTTCGATTAATCTTTAATCCCAAAAAAATAATTTGCATTTTTATACAATATCAATTCTTTCTCCTTCTTTGTTAAGAAGGTGAGGGAATTCAAAAAATCAATTGAATTCGTAATAGCTTCTGGCCAAACCATTTGATCGGAGCCAAACATTACCCTGTTTAGAAATCCATATTCTTTTGCAGAGAGTAGAAATTTTGTTGCGTAATCTTTGGTTAATGGATGCAACCACAACTCAACACCAAGGTCGGCATAAAGACTTGGATATCCATCCATCATACGGAGTGTGTTTTCATAGAAATTTTCGCCGGCGTGCATCAGGTAAAGTTTAAGTTTAGGATACTTTACCAAAACATCTTCAATTAAAAAAGGATTGCCGAGTGCAATTCTGTATTTGGGCCAGCCCAGTTGCTGAGCATTTGGGAAACTACCGCCAGAATGATAGGCAACGGGAATACCATATTTTTCGCAGATGGCCAGGTAGGGCTGATAGCTTGAATCAGCCAGCGTTTTGCCTTTGTACACCGCCATCACTTCTCCAAACACTTTTATCTTTCCTGAAATTATCAATGTTTCAAATTGCTGAATGGGTATTAAGGTTTCTTCCACATCCTGGTATCCGGGTATGAACCGCTTGTCTGCCGTTGTATATTTTTCCAAACTTTCCAGGGAGCCACATACCACCGCATGCTGAATGTTATGCTGATTCATTTTAGCAATAGTTTCCTCCATTGTTTTCTGTGCTGTTGCACTGGATGCAAGACCATTCCTGGCGGCACCCACCCAAAAATCCTTTTCGGTATAACTGTGCATGTGCACATCAATTACCTGCGCACAAAGGGTTGAACAACACTGAATCAATAATGCTAAAGACATCGTTGTTTTTTTCATTGTTAATTTATTTTTCAGTATCTAATTTTAAAATGGTTTGCAACAATACATTCGCCCCATTGGCCATATCGACCGCCGTTGAAAACTCTTTCGGTGAATGACTGATGCCACCAACGCTTGGAATAAAAATCATTCCAACAGGCGCTACCATTGAGATCTCCTGGGCATCATGCCCAGCACCACTTTGCATGAACTTATAGGTAAGGCCTAATGCATTTGCAGAAGCAGCAATTGTTTCCTGTACACCTTTATCGGTTATTGCCGGTTTAATAGAACTGGCCTGTCGCTGAAAAGAAATTTTTGTACCTGCCGCTGCAGCAATGGTTGCTGCTCTTTTTTCTATAGCAAGAAACAACTGTTCAATTTTTTCCGCAGAGAGGTCTCGTATTTCCAGCCCCATGGTAACCTTACCCGGAATTACGTTGTAGGCGCCTGGCATGGCAGCAATTTTACCAATGGTTCCCACCTGTTTTCCGGGTACACTGTTGATCACTTCATTTACTGCGACAATTAATTTTGATGCAGCCAGTAATGCATCCCGCCGCATGTTCATAGGGGTAGTGCCGGCATGATTGGCAACACCATCAACAGTTACCTCCCAATGTACAATACCTACAATGCCTTCCACCACTCCAATCTGGATCTGCTCTTTTTCCAGAATGCCGCCTTGTTCAATGTGTAATTCAATAAACCCTTTGATATCCCCTTTCTTGCGCACGTTGTATTGAATGCTATCGGGGTTACCACCAATTGCATTGATGCCTTCAGCCATGGCAACCCCACTCTGGCTTACCTGCTTTAATCCTTCGGCCTTTATATGACAAGCCATAGCCATACTGCCAACGGTACCGCCTTCTTCATTAGAGAAAATGATTACTTCTAAAGGATGTTCTGTTGTAATATTATTTTCATTGAGCACTTCAATTATTTCCAATGCGCCAATGGAACCTACACAACCATCATAGTTACCACCATCGGGTACCATATCAATATGAGAACCGAAAGCTATGGGTTTGAGTGATGGATTTTTTCCTTTTCGTTTGCCGGTGATATTGCCTGCATAATCAATTCTTACATCAAGCCCTGCTTTTTTCATCAGGCTCATATACCAGGCCCTTGCTTCAATATCACCTTTGGTATATGCAACACGGTACCCTCTGCCATTTGCATCTTTTCCAAAGGTGGCTAATTCAAAAATGCGGCTTTCAATTCGTTGTTCATTTACTTTAAGTTTGGGTTGCGCAAAAGCAATGAGTGAAAAGGTGACTAGTAAAGGGGTAAGTAATTGTTTCATGTTAATGATTTAAGTTATTTTTTAATTTTCCATACAGCACCTAACCAGGAAAACCTGCTCTTTAAAAATTGATTCATCCAGTTTGTTTTTTGTCTTTTATCAACCAATACATGCTGAACAACAGCAATGGAGCCAGCCACACAAATACATCTGAAGCAAACAATGCTGTTGATTCATTTGAAAATATAGCATTGAATGCACCCATGGCATAAGCATCAATTACTCTTACGGTAACAAAATAAGCTGCACAGATAAAACTGCAGATCATCATTCGTTGATGCAGTTTTATTTTTCGCTGTTTAATAAAATAAAAGGCAAGCACAATAAACAGCAGCCACAAACTGGTTACAGTTAGTTGTGATGGCCTGCAGCCAATACACCAGGTTCTTGGTATCATGATGTACAGCGTAGTAATACAAAGCAGAGATGCAAGAATGTAAAGCTTACCTGTTGCACGATGAAAGGAAAGGTAGTTGTTACGAATGGAAGGAGTGAATTGTAAGATAGCTGCGCAATAAACAACAATGCCTGCGAAAATATGCAGCGCAAAAATGCTGTTGTCAAATGTTGTGTTCCTTCCCCAATGTTTTAACGTATCATCCGTGAGGTACCTGTACTTCGGAATCAGTTTGTATAAAAAGAATCCGAAGAAGGCGAGCCAGAAAAAAGCGATGGAAATTTTCTTAAGCATGTGTTGTTATTTATTTCAGCTTTCATATACCCATTTGCCTCCCGCCATTGTACGTTCAATGGGAATTGTAATTAAGGTTGAAGGATCTTCTTTAAATGGATTGCAGCCAAGTACTACAAGGTCTGCAAGTTTACCGGCCTCTAACGAACCTTTAATCTTTTCTTCAAATGAAGCATAGGCTCCGTTGATGGTGCCAATTTTAATGGCTTCTGCTACCGTAACTTTTTGGTTTGCTCCCCAAACAGTTCCTTTCATATCCGTTCTTGTAACACTTGATTGCAAAAACATCATTGGCTCAAAAGGACCCGGTGGATAATCAGACCCAATGGTTGGGCGAATACCTGCATCAAGAAAACTTCTTAATGCAAACATATTTTTCAAACGTTCTTCCCCATAGGCTTTCATTTTTTCACCATGATAATAAACATAGGTAGAGAAGGGAATAGGAATAACACCTAAGGCTTTCATCCGTTGAATAAGACTATCATTTATCATTGTACAGTGTTCAATCCTGAACCTCGGGTCTTTCTTTGGGCTTTCTTTATGAAGGCGTTCAAATAATTTGAGTGTAAGATCTATGCCTACATCACCATTAGCATGAATACCAATTTGCCAACCTGCATCGTATGCTTTTTTGGCATACGGATACATTTGTTCATCGTCCATCACTATAATACCATAATCATTTGGGCGACCTGTATAAGGTTGCGATAATCTGGCGGTGCGTTCAGAAATTGAACCATCACAAGTTATTTTCATAGCTCCAATCTTAACCCACTCATTTCCCATACCTGTTCTTACGCCTGCAGCTATCATTTTATCTATTTGCTTATATGAAATCATACTATAAATACGAGTATGCAGGTCACCTGCTTCATATGCATCTTCGTAGGCTTGTAAATAATCAGGAGTTCCATAAGCTTCGGTAGCGGAGGTAACACCAGATTTCGCCAACATCTTTGAAATAAGCTTTACACCTTCCTGTCTTTCACTACGGGTATCTACATCAGGAATGATTTTGTCAAAAACATCGGCAGCAGCTTCTTTTACACAGCCTGTCAATTTTCCATCAGATGACTTTTCAAATTCTCCACCCTGAGGATTAGGATTAGATTCATTCACGTTTGCCATTTTAAAAGCAAGTGAATTACAAAAGTTTGTATGGCCGCCACGATGCGATATTCTCACGGGATGTTCCGGTGCAGCATCATTTAAATCATCTATATTTATTTTACGTCCTTCATTGGTTTTGGTGTCGTCATACTTAAATCCTTCTACCCATTTACCTTTTGGTGTGCTGGCTGCTTTTTGTCTGATGGCTTCTTTAATATCGTTGATAGAACGCAAATCACAGTCAACTTTTTTTAAATGTGCCAGGCCTGAATAAGCAGGATGTGTATGTGCGTCTATAAAGCCGGGCAAAACTGTTTTGTATCCTAAATCAATTTTCTTTGTTCTGGCAGTTGCCATTCTTAGAATTTCGGCATTACTGTCAACAGCTATTAATCTTCCATCTGCAATTGCTAATGCCTGGGCAGTTGGTTCTTTGGGGTTAACAGTGAAAATAGCTCCGTTGTATAAAATTATTTCAGGTTCCATTTTACCGAATGACAATAAAGGAACTGCAGCAGCAAACATTCCGAGAAAGTGTCTTCTTGAATGCAGGTGATGATTTATTTTATTCATATTGCTTTGGTTTTACGTTTATTTGTTTTTCAATTTGCTTTCTTCATTAGCCAAATGTTGCAAGTAGTAACAGTAGATCAATTGTCCTCTGCGGATGCTTGATAATCTGAAAAACTCATTAGCGGCATGCCATTTTTCATCTTTCAGTTCAAAACCTAATGAGTAAGGATAGATTCCCATAATTTCTTTAATATCAATCAATGGTCCGGTAGAAAAACCTGCACCAATTTGCAATGGTTGTTCCCCATAAATTTTAAATAAGGCATCGGATACATAATTATAGGATCTACTGTCTGATGGAAATTTCAGCGGTCTTGACCCACCTTGGCCTCTCGTATATTTATAAGAAACTGTTGCTCCTTCCGGAAGATTTTTGTTAATATGTTTCTCAATTAAATCCTGTATTTCCACTCCTGACTGATTGTTTACCAATCTGCAGGTTATTCTTGCCATTGCATTACCGGGAATAATATTTGAATGTCGTTCTGCTGCGGTATAACCGCTTTGCATTCCAATTATTTCCAATGTGGGACGATACCAAACTCGTTCCAATGGCGAAAAAGATTTATCGCCTGTTTCTGCTGTTGTACCCAATAATTTCATGTCCTCCGCTTTATCATAAGGTATTTTATTGATCATTTCTTTTTCCTGAGCTGTGGCCGGTACAACGTTATTATAAAAACCTTCTACCGCTATGTTTCCATCTTTCGTGTAAAACGAAGAAATGATTTGCGACATGATTACCGCTGAGTTAGGCGTTTTGCCACCAAACTGTCCGGAGTGACCATCCGTGTCGGCCGTTTTGATTGTAAATTCCATGACGACTGTTCCTCTTAAACTCATTAATATGGACGGTGTGTTTTCATTGTATTGACTTCCATCTGCATTTAATGCGAAATCAGCTTTTACCAATGCTTTATTCTTTTCAAGAAAGCGTTTAAAATTCGGGCTACCCATTTCTTCTTCACCATCAAAAATAAATTTTACATTAACCGGTAATTTACCATCAGTACGCAACATGGCTTCAACTGCCCAGAGTGTAATCATTACACCGCTCTTATCATCACTGGCACCACGTCCGAAAATTTTTCCATCTGCAACTTTTGGTGCAAACGGTGGTATCGTCCATTCCGATTCTTTAACAGGCTGCACATCGTAATGCGCATAAATTAAAACAGTGGGCTTGCCCGGTGCAAGTTCCCAACTGCCATAAACGATGGCATGACCACCTGTAGGTATTGTTTGTGCAGTAGTAAGTCCAATCGATTTCATTTTATTAACGATCCAATTAGCTGCTCTTTCTACATCGGTTTTGTTTGCCGGAATAGAAGAGATGCTTGGAATAGATATCAGCTCTGTAAATTCTTTTAAGTGTGCATCATTATTCTCATCAATATATTTTTCATAAGATGTGGAAGAAAATTTTTGAGAAGCTTTTATGTTTTTATCTTTTATTTTTTGCGCCGACAACTGAAAGGAAAAGATGTTAAGCAATACGATAAATACGAGAGTTGTTTTTTTCATTTTTTATTTAAGTTTTAGTTTCTGTTATGCGGCAATCCCCAATTTAAGATCATCACTTACCAAACGGCATTTTATTTAATAGTTCTTTATACCTTGAATCGTTTCGAATCGGGTCCCAGGCCTTGTCATACTTTAACCAGGTCATCCAGTTTCCTTGCCGGTTTAAATATTGGTTGAGTAATTCAAAGGCTTTATCATATTCACCTAAGGCAGCGTAACAAACAGCCGAGCGGTATTCAACCACCTGGTTTAATGCTTCAATAACTTTTATTATTTTTCTTGCTTCCTCAAGCTTGCCATTTTTTATAAGTGCATAAGCCAGTAATGCTTTTCCACCTCCACTGTTGTTCATAGCGTTTTGTGTTTGAAGGATCTCAATAGCTTTTATTGGATTGGTATCAGCTATATAACTTAATGAGATGAAAAATTTGCTGTTATTATTTTGCGGATTGATAAGGTTGAGATACTGAATTGATTTTTTATACTCTCTTTTCCAGTAATAATAGATGCCTGTTGTTAATAACACCCGGCTATCCGTTGGTGTCATTTTATTTGCTTTGTCAATCCATGTTTGCGCTTCATCCCAGTTGCCTTTCAATGCAAGAGTTTCACCGTAAGAAGCATAATTAACTGCATTGGTGGAATCATACTGAATTGCTTTAGTATAATTTATTAAAGCCTCATCCCATTTGTATTCATAATTTTTATTCATCCTGGCCAGTTGCGACCAGGCCTCTGAAGAACTGCTGTCTACTTGCAATGCTTTATAAATGGCAGCCTTCGCCTTTGGTAAAATAACAATAGCACTGCTGTTATAGGTGGGGAAGTTGGGGTAGGAGAAGTCGAACAGCCAATAGGTTTTGCACAACTCAATGTAAGCAGTAACAAAAGAATGATCTGTGTTCACTGCTTTTTCTAACCAGGTAACTGCCAGCAATAAACTATCAACCGAACCGGCATTTCTTGGGTTACCGATTTTTATATAATTAAGTGCTTTGGTGTAATAGCTATTTGCTTCTTTGTTTTGGGAATATACTACACTGCCAACCTGTGCCATACCGGCTAAGGTTGTAGCAAAGAACACAGCAATCAAAATAATTACCTTTTTATTCATTGTTGTAAATGATTTATTTTTTAAACTTTCCATACACCGCCTGACCCGGAAAAATATTTGTTACTGTTTTTCCTTTCTTCAATACGAATGCTCCATTCACCATTACATATTCAATACCTGCCGAAAACTCCAGGCCTTTTTCAAATGTGGCTTTGTCAATAATTGTATCGGGATTAAAAATAGTGATGTCTGCATCTGCACCAACCTGTATCCTTCCTTTGAAACGCATCATGGGAGCAATGCCTTCTAGTCGTTGCGCAGGCAGCAGCGTCATTTTTCCAATAGCTGTATTTAAGTCAATCACCTTTTCTTGTCTTACATATTTCCCCAGCACTCTTGAAAATGTTCCGGCAGTTCTTGGGTGTGCCAGCTTTGCATAAAGCATTCCATCGGATGCAATCATAACACCGGGTGCTGCAATACCCGTTTTAATCCATTCGGGCTTCATAACATGTAAGATCACCACACCACCTTCCTTTTTATATTTCTCATAGGTTTCTTTAGTAAGCCGTTCGCCGGTAGCTACCCATTGCAGGTCGCCATAAGAGATATTCAGCTTTTCCTGCCACCCTTCATTAAACATGGCACTTTGCAACATGGTTGAACCTGCTGTATAAGGATAGAGCTCCGTTGAGATATCAAACCCTTTTCTCTTTGCATCGTTCACCATGTTTATCGAAAAATCAATATTACCCAGCGACATACTGTTGATGTGAACAATATGTAGTGGTGCACCGGTGAGCACAGCATTGGCGATCACTTCCTGAATAGTAAGAATATTCGGTTCCCGTGTATGGGTATAAACTAACGCATTCAACTCTCCCGCCAGCTTAAAAACCGAAAACATTTCAGCAGGATTTGTTTTTGGAAGATAGCCTATAGGTACACCAATGCCAATGCCACCTTCCTGCAGTGAAGTTTTAATATTAGCAAGTGTTTTATCCATTTCATCCGGCGTGAGGTTCTCCAAAAAAGAAGGCATGATCGTTACATTTCGGTTTTCGATTGTGGATTGCCCCTTCAACATAACCTGGTGCAACTCTTCTGCATTCGATTTATATTTAGTCATTGCTTTATATCGTTCGAAAGGCCAGCATACACTGGCACCATAATTAATCAATGCCTTTGACTTCCTGGTTTCATACCATTCCTTTAAATATTCAATTCCCCATTCCAGTTCCAATGCTGTTGTAACTCCATCATGCAACTGGTATTCCTGTTCCACATTGCTTCTGCCATGTACATGCATATCAATAAAGCCCGGAGCGACTACTAAACCGCTGACGTTGATCATTTCTTTACCCTTCAATGGTTCCGAAGAAATTTGTGCAATGCGGTTATTTAGAATGCCAACATTTTTAACAGCATTTAATTTTGTTTCGGGGTCAATTACGCGGCCACCCACCAACACTACATCATACATTGTTTTAGTCTGCGCTAAAGCAGCCTGGCAAATGCAAAAGAGAACAATGAGAAAAGAAATTCTTTTTACCATGTTGTTTGGTTTTTTTATTTATATAATTCACTCGCAGGCACTGCAACTGCTTTGTCCTTCTTTAATTTCTTCATCACAAAATAAATCACAGCTACTGCTGCAATAAAAATGACGGTAGATAATATTTCCCATTTGCTTAAACTGCTAAGTAACCATACAATCGCTGCAATACCAATTAAGGGTGTGATCAAACCACCAGGTGCTCTAAAAGTTTTTTCACCTGCATTCTGCGTATTCCTTCTTAATTTAATGGTAGCTAAAATAACTGCCAGGTAAATAAGCAGTATGGCTGCACTGGCCAGGATGGCTAATTGTTTAAATCCACCCGAAATTGAAAAAATAAAGACCAGTGCTGCATAGGTAATGATGGCGAGGTGCGGTGTAGCAAATGCAGGATGAACTTTGCCCAGGAACTTCGGGAACATGCCATCATTTGCGACGGCGAATAATGATCGTGGCGTAGCCATTACATCAGCACTTACACAGCCAAAACAGGAGATGGCAGCAGTAAACACCAGTACGGTTGCTCCCACGGGCCCTGCAATTTTTTCGGCCACTGCTGCCAGGGGGGCATCTTTGAACGATGCCATTGATGCACCGAGTACACCCTGTGCAACGGTTTGCAGTAACATATATACAACCAGCACTACTATACCTCCGAGGCAAATGCCCATCGGCACAGTACGTTTGGGATTTTTAAATTCGCCGCTCACACCAAGCGATGTTTCAAATCCGGCAAAGGCAAAAAATAAAATAAGGGCAGTGTCGCCAAATGTTTTCAATGATGGCAGATGTGCCCAATGCAGGTTGGCCGCTTTTACCTGGCTAAAACCTAAGCTGATAATACCCAGCAACGGCAATAATTTTATGATGGTGATCGCTTTCACCAAACCAATTCCCTGCCTTGCACCTCGTACATTGATCATTACCATAAAACCAAGCAACACGAAAAAGAAAAATCCACGTACCAGTGAATTTGACAACCCGGGAAATATTACAGCCAATGAATCTGCAATAATATTCATCAGCGCAGCACTACCCAAAACGTTCCAGCCAAAAAAGTACAACCAGTTAATGATATAAGCGGGAAAGTCGCCGAATGCGGCTTCCACATAGGCATAGGAACCACCGCTGCTGGTAACCCTGCTTCCTGTTTCGGCATAGCAAAGCATGATGGCTGCCATCATGATACTGCAGAATATATAACCGAATACGCTGAATGCACCCAGTTCAATACCCACAATGGCCGGCAATGCAAATATGCCGGCACCAATAATGCCGTTTACAATGGCAAGTGCAAGTCCGGGTACTCCGATTACCCTTTTTAATCCTTCCTCAGTTTTGGCATTTTCCATCATTGGTTGGTTTTTGCATTCAATTTTTTAATACGGGTAAAATGTAGCTCTTTGATTCTCCGGTTGTTTGGCTAAAGGCATCCTGGTGTTTAATTAAGCGTGAATTGTAAGTAGTGAACGGGCAATGGTGAAGGGGCAAAATATGAACAGTCTGCATTCATCGATATCTATTCACCATTCAATGTCGTTTGGTTAAGAGTCGGTGTCCACCAACCCCGGCGGTCAGCCGTGGACAGTCCTCACTCAGCCGTGGACAGTCCCCACCCGCCACTTCCTAAACAACATTGATTCATCATTGACCATCCACAAATCAATACGTCACTTCAAACTTAACACAGCACTATAATAAAAAATTATTTCTACCGGCATCGCTTAGTGATCTAACATATCCAGGTCAATACTATTTACAAATAACTCAGCCACCATTTTTCTTTATGCTTCGTTTTGTAAGCATCATACCATTTGCAAAGCGGGTACAAAATTGCTATCACCACTATCCACACCAAATAAGTTCCCGCCAGCGAATAGCCATAGCCCTTAAGCCACGGACTGTCTTTTGCATTTTGGAGGGTAGTAAAAATCATGTCCGTCCATGGCCTGCCACTTGCCATCACTGCAATGATGCCCAGCAGGTGAATGAGAAAAAGATGGAGGATATAAAAGAACAGCGGCACACGGCCAATAGGGATAATGAATTTTCCAATGGCGTTGAGTGGTTTTTCAAGCAGGGCCAACACAATTAATGCGGGCCCCAATGTCATCAATGTATAAAGCAGTGAAGGCGGATACTTGGTTACATTTAAAAAAGAACAGATGGTCATGATAAAGGAAGGCTGTACCTCCCAGGGGCTCATATCACCATAAACATTGATAGCTCTTACTATAATAAAGATTACGATGGCCGCACTGCCAATTGCCCATAAATATTTTTTCCGCAGTGCTGCATTCATTTCCTTTTTATACAACGCACCAAAACAATAACCCAGCATCATGGTGCCAAGCCATGGAATAATAGAGTAACCGGTGGTGACATAATGCCCGCCAAATTTGAACCGTTTGCGTTCATGCAGTTCTGCCAACAGAAAGTCGGAAAAACTGCTGCCCGTTACATGAAAGTTATCCAGCAAATTATGGGTAAACAATATGAGCAGGCCGGTTGCCAAAATTATTTTGGGCGGCAGGTAGATTATAGCGCTCATCAAAACCATACCTAAACCCAGCACCCAAATAACCTGTAACCGGAAGATAGTATAGTGCGGATTGAAATTCCATGCAAAGCTGATCACCACCACTTCGAGCAACATCAGCCAAAGCCCACGCTTAAGTAAAAATGCAGAGAGTTCTTTTTTGGATTTTCTTTCCCCAATCAAAAAGGCGGATGTGCCTGCAAGGAAAACAAACACCGGCGCACAAAAATGAGTGATCCATCTTGTAAAGAAAACCGGCGCATTGGTTTGTGCCATATCCGTAGGATCGTATAAAAAATTATCCGCATGAAAATAATCCCGCACATGGTCCAGCGCCATGATGACGATTACGATTCCTCTAAGGAGATCGATCGATTCAATTCTTTTTTTGTTAATGGTTAAGGCTCTAGCCTCCTGCATTGGTAAGGGTTTCGTCATGCTGGTGTTTGGTAATTATTATTTCCTGAATAATTCCAGTAATGCGGTAGCCCCAATTACTGCACCCAGTGGAATGGCTGCCAGGTCAACCTGGTAGTTTCCGTTGTGGTTGTAAAAAGGTGCCGTCTTCCCTTCGCTCACTGCTTTTGCATATAAATCCGGGCGGGCCGTACCCACCCACACATAATCACAAACCGTTTTATTGTTTCCGATCACCAGGTGATTAAAATCTTCGGATCCCATGATGGGAGGAATATTGGTAATAATTTTTTCTGGTGTAATCACGGTTGCCAATGCCTTGTTTACCCGGTTTGCAACCACCGCATCGTTTACCTGCGGAAAAACACTGCCCTTCATCAAAACAGACGGATACATTTCTTTGGACAAGCCGTTGATAACCGCAATGCCTTCATTAATTCTTTTGATCCCATCCAATAACACATTCCGGGTTTTTTCTGTAAACCAGCGCAGGTTCAGTTTTACTACGGCAGAGGCTGGTATCACATTGTTATCACCCCCGCTATGAATGGCGCCAACGGTAAGCACGGCCGCATCCTGTGCTGCAATACCCCTGCTGATGATGGTTTGATATTGCATCACCGCATTGCAGGCCATCACTACAGGGTCTTTGGTTAATTCCGGTGTGGAGCCATGGCCGCCAATGCCATAAAAGGTAACATCCAACTGGTCGCTGCCGGCAGCCCTTTCGCCTGAACCATTTTTAATGCTGCCGGTTGCTATGGGGGTAGTGTGCAAGCCAAATAAATAATCCGGTACCGGCACCCCTTTTTCATACATTTTATCATTCACCATTGCCTTGGCGCCGGTTAATGGTTCTTCGGCAGGCTGCGCCAGCATTACCAGTGTTCCTTTCCATTCGTTCTTCAGGGCCATCATCATTTTTGCAATCTCCAGCAGCCAGGTGACATGTGCATCATGGCCGCAGGCATGCATTACCGGCACTTCGGTACCATCCTCTTTTTTCATGCTTTTAGTGCTGGCATAACTAAGGCCGGTAATCTCTTTTACCGAATTACAATCCATATCAGCCCGGTACATTACAGTGGGGCCATCACCATTTTTTAAAATACCTACCACTCCTGTTTTACCAATACCGGTTTTTACATCGTACCCTAATGCTTTCAGTTCTTTTGCTATAATGCCTGATGTGCGTACCTCCATAAAACCCAGCTCGGGGTTTTGATGCAGGTCTTTAAACAGCTCCACCATTTGAAGTGAATCGGCATATGCCATTTGATGAACCCGTTTGCTGGTTTGGGCCTGCAGCGTTACTGCTGAAAAAAGAATGGCCGTAAAAAGAAATCTGGATGTTCTCATTTTATTAACGGTTAATTATTTTAAGATATGATGTGTTACAAATAACTCAGCCACCATTTTTCTTTGTGCCTGGATTTATACCGGTCGTACCATTTACAAAGGGGATACAATGCGATCACTACAGCCAGCCATATTACATACACCATCGCCAGCCCAACCCCTTCGCCGGGCAGCACAAACAAGAAGGGCAAATTTGGAGCAGATTTAATAGCCTCGGGCATAGTATGACCCTTTGCAAAAAACAAAACGGCAGCTACGAGGTGAATCAAATAAATGTGCAGGATATAATAGAAGAAAGCAGTTCTGCCATAGATGGCCATCGTGCCGGTAAACCTGTTTTCAAATTTTTCCAAATAAGATAACAACAGCATCGCCGGGCCGATGGTGATAAGCATGTAAAGTAAGGAGGGTGGATATTTATTTACCTTGATAAATGAGAACATGCTAAGAACGGCATTCTTTTGGGTATGCCAGGCATGCGGGTCACCATACATATTGATGAAGCGGATCACTATAAATAGCAGTATCAATGTGATGCCGATACGGGCCATCACTCTTCTTCGCCGGCCTTCGGTATAATTGGATGAAAAGAAAATTCCGGTACAATAACCCATCATCATTAACCCTGCCCATGGCAAAAAGGGATATACAATAAACGCAAAATGATTGGGTGCAAATTCATAGGGCGTAAAAAACCCATGGTGCAGCAGGTCCCACCAAAAACCAGCTTTAAAGCCCGGTACCGACTCCGGAATATCCAGCAAATTATGTCCAACTACAATGAGCAATCCAAGCGCTAAAATTAATTTATAAGGGAGATGGATCAACAACCCAAGTATCACCATACTGATACCAATGGCCCAGATAACCTGGAAGGGAATAAAATTATAGAAGGGATTAAATGTCCAGGCCAATGAAATGATAAAGAACTCCGCAAAAATTAACCACATTCCCCGCTTGATTAAAAATGCACTTAACTCCTTTTTTGTTTTGCGCAGGCTTTGCAGGTAAATGGAAACGCCGGAAAGAAATACAAAGCTGGGTGCACAAAAATGGGTGATCCATCTTGTAAAAAATAAGATGGGAGTAGTAGTGTCCAGGTTGAGTGGGTCGTCTATATTGGCGCTGATGTGAAAGTAGTCCCGCACATGATCCAGCGCCATGATCACCATGGCAATGCCCCGGAGAATATCGATTGATTCAATCCTTTTTTGACCATTGGATAAAGCTTGTTGCAATTTGTTGGTTTTAGTTAATTGACCGGGTTGTGTTTTTTTGATGGCTCAAATATCTCACCCACCATTTTTCTTTGTTACGGACTTTGCATCGATCATATCAAAAATGCATAAGGAAGCGACACCGCCATAATCCAAATCAAATTCGGTATGCCCGGTTACAGCAATACATTTTGTCGGCTATTACCCGGTATTTTTTCTTTGCTTATTGCTTCTTCATTTCAGTTTTTTCACCATTGCCGGTAAACCATGCTTTAACAATCTTGCCGGTTTTGTCCGTTTCAAACTCAATAAAACGATCTGATTCATCCGCATAAAAAAAACGGGTTGCAGATTCCGGTTTTAGCTCAATATCGGGTGCTCCATCCCTGTGACGGTATAGTTTGCCTTCCTTTTTGATCAGCTCAATAGGTCCGGTGGCGATGTATTTACCTAAATAACGATCCAGTATAGCCGCGTCTATTTTTACTTCTTTGGGAGTATATGGTTTTTGTACCGGCAAATCAAACGCGATCGAAGCGAGTGCAATACCCAGCTTGCCTGCATCCCCTCCATTATTTGAAATGGTAACTACGCAAAGATCATCGTCGGGAAAAAAAGCAAGGTAGGAGCTGAAGCCGGGGATACCACCGCCATGTGATATACGCCGGTGGGTTTTTAAACTGTCAACGCCAATACCATAACCATATTGATTCATATAAGCCGTGGTCATTTTTTTGGTATATGCTTCCGGAAGCACCCGGTTGGCGGTTAATGCTTTTGTCCAGGTGTATAAATCTTCTACTGTGGAAACCATGGCGCCTGCGCTGTATGGCCCTTCCATTGAAATATACATGGCATGTTGCCAAACGCCCTGCCGGTTTTTGCCGTATCCTTTTGCACGAAAAGCCAGTACAGAATCCAACTGGTCCATCCCGGTGTTTTTTAATCCCAGTTTTTTAAGGAGGTTTTCCGTTAAATAATCAGTGAATTTTTTGCCGGATGCTTTTTCAACAATCAAACCAAGTAAAAAGAACCCGGAGTTGCTGTAACTCCATTTTGTACCCGGTGAAAAATCAAGCGGTTTATTTTTAAACAAGGCAATCATTGAATCGATGGGAAGCGGTAACACCGATTTGGGCCAGAATTCAGGCAGGTCGGTATAGTTTTTAATACCGGAGGTATGGTTGAGCAGCATGTGTACGGTAATGCTGTCGCCTTTTGGATAGTCGGCAATGTACTTAGTTAGTTTATCATCCAGGCCCAGTTTACCTTGTTCTGCCAGTTGAAGAATACAGGCTGCGGTAAATTGTTTGGTAACGGAACCAATGCGGAATTTGGTGTCCGTTGTATTGGGAATATTCCACTCCCTGTCGGCGAGGCCAAAAGCTTTTTTGTAAATGGTTTTGCCTTTTTGCATTACCAGCACCGCACCATTAAAATCCTTTACCTTAAACTCAGCCTGGGCGTAAGCGTCCAGTAAGGCCGGGTAATTTTTTTGGGCGTTCATTGCCAATGGCAATAAGAGCAATATCAAAATTTTTCTCATAATATTGATGTATTAAGATTGACAGTATGTAGATTTTTATTTTTTACAAATAACTCAGCCACCATTTTTCCTTGTGATTGGCTTTGTACCGGTCGTACCATTTGCACAAGGGGTACAATCCAATCACTATTGCCAGCCAAAGCAGGTACACTATTTTCAGTGAAAAGCCGTAGCCTTTTAATCCATCATTAAACCACAGCGGCTGATTTAATATCCAGGTTCTCCAGTCCACATTGGTAAAAAACTCCGAGGCAATCATCGCCGTTAAATGTATCAGGTAGATATGAAGGATGTAATAAAACATCGGCACCCGGCCATACACCGAAATCACTTTAGCCAGCGCATTATTTGCCTTTTCAGTAAAGGCAAGAAAGATCATGGCGGGCCCCAGCGTCATTAAAATATATAATAAAGAGGGCGGGTATTTAGACGTTTTGATGAAAGAAAGAAAAGTGAGGAAGGGAGATTTTTGCTGGCTCCAGTGAGCAGCATCGCCATACACATTGGTGAGCCGGAGTAAAATAAACAACCCGATTGCTAAACAGCCGATGACCAATAAAGTCTTTTTCCTTTTAGCAGCATCATAGGCGGTGGTGTATAAATTGCCCAGGCAATAACCAAGGGCCATTATGCCGATCCATGGAAGCACCGGGTACCCGATAAAAAGACTCCTTCCCTGCCAGGTAAAGAAGTTTGGATCGTGCAGGAGCGACCACCCGAAAGCAGGTAGCGTATTGCCGGGCACATGAATGCCATCCAACAGGTTGTGGCCCGCCACCAACAGTATGCCAATCAGCAGTATTATTTTTTTAGGAAGATGTATTAATCCGGCCAATACAATCATGCTGATACCCAGTGCCCATATTACGATAAACAGCATGGTTGGAAATGTGATGGCAAAGTTCCAGCCGAAGTTGACGATTATCATTTCCAGGAAAACCAGCCACAGGCCGCGTTTCAACAAAAAAGCGGATAATTGTCTTTTGGTCTTTCTTTGGCCCACCAAAAACGCGGAAGTGCCCGCCAGGAACATAAAAACCGGTGCACAAAAATGGGTGATCCACCTGGTAAAAAACAAAATGGTACTTGTCTTTTCAAGATCGAGGGGATCGTACAAAAAAGCACCGGCATGAAAATAATCCCGCACATGATCCAATGCCATGATCACCATTACAAGCCCGCGAAGCAGGTCGATGGATAAGATTCTTTTGTTTGTTTCCAACGTTGCTGATAACTGCATATAGTTTTAAGAATTACTCTTATTGATGTGTTAATCATAAATTGATGTACCTGCTATTTTATTGCACGAATTTTAAACCACGAATTATACATGCCGTATACCAATTTCAAATTCGTGCAAAAAAATTCGTGCAGTCTAATTCAGTTCATTACATTATTTACTTTCATTTGCTGCCAGCACCCGCAGCAGGTTGCCTCCCAATATTTTTTCAATATCCTTTTTGCTGTACCCTCTTTTTACCAGGGCGGCTGTTATTTCCGGGTAATCCTCTACGCCATCTAATCCAACAGGTGCAGAATTAATACCGTCAAAATCGCTTCCCAGGCCTACATAATCTACTCCTGCCAATCGGACAATATAATCGAGGTGATCGATTAATAAGGATAACGGAGGACGCATCGCCTGCACTTCGGCAGGATATTTTTCAAAAAGATAAACCTCCATAAAATACGGCTCCGGGTTTACTTTAAGCAGGGAATCTTTTTCCATTGCATGAGCGGCCAAAAATGCATCGCTGCGTGTTTGGTAAGCCGAATCTAAAAAGCCGCTATAAAAATTAAGCTGTATCACACCGCCATTTTTAGCAACTGCCTTAATCTGGTCATCCTTTAAATTTCTCCGGTGCGGGCATAGTGCATACACATCACTGTGCGAAACCAAGATTGGCTTTGTTGTAACGGCCATGGCATCAGCAAAAGTTTGTTCGCCCACATGACTCAGATCTACCAGCATTCCTAACTCATTCATTCGCTGCACCAGTTTCTTTCCAAAATCAGTTAAGCCTCTTTTCCTGGAAGGATCTTTTGCTACTCCTGGTTCAGAATTGTCGGGGGAGGTTTCGTACAAGGCGGAAGTTGCCCACACGGTAGAATTGTTCCAGGTTAAGGTCATATACCTCACTCCTCTTTTGTATAAGGCTTCCAGCTTCGCTAAATCATTTTCAATCATGTGACCGCCTTCCATCCCTAACAGTACTGCCAGTTTTTTTTGTTTGACGGCTGTTTTTATATCGCTCACGGTAAATGCCTGCATCATGTTGCCGGGGTTGCGGCTGGTCCATGCCAATACGGTATCAATCTCGCGGTTGGCCCAGTCGTATGGATTCTTTTTAAGCCCATCACACCAGATGGAAAAAAATTGAGCGTCCACGCCTCCGGCTGCCATTCTTTCCAGGTCTGAATGCGTAATTCCCTTTAGTGACTGATCGAAGCTTACTCCCTTATCAATAGCAGTGGTGGGTATATCATTGTGCGTATCGATTACGATGGATTTAAAGTGAATTTTTTCGGCATTTTGCGCCAGTGCGGAAGGACCGGCGTACAGGAAACATACAGACAACAGGCATTTGAATAAAATTCTCATTTCTCTTAGTTGGTTTATTTGGCTATAGTTTATTTTGGCTAAAGCCAAATTCATATTTTTTTATCTCTCCACAGGCTAAAGCCTGTGGCAATTCATCAATACAGTACAAATGAAGATGTTTTTACTTTTCAACAATACTGATATCTTCTAAAAATTAATATTTGTTATACAGCTTCATTCTTCATGGCATCGACTCCGAAGGCGACGGTCTATCCCATATTTTAATCGGGATTTCATTTAAATTTAGTTTTTCATAGCACCAGGTTTAGACAGCCTTCCAGGTGTGAATTATTCTTTGAATTGCCTCCAGCTTTAGCTGGAGGATTAAGAAGATTGATTAATCTTATTTCGGCTTTAGCCGAAACATAATCTTCAATCATCTTTAAATTTCCTGAATCCATATTTAATAATGAACTCATCATATTCCTGTTGAAATGTTTTATGCTTATGGTGTTCTTCCTGGTTTTTAATATAATCCCTTACCTTATTCAACACAGATTCTGAAACAGAGACTGCAAAGTATTCCTGCCCGACTGTGTCATTCAGGCGGGCATCCTGCCATTCCAGTTTCTCCGGAATAAAGTTTTGTTTATTAAACCAGTTTGCCGATTCTCCTTTTACAAGTTGCATGACTTTGCTAATAGTCTGTTCCGTTCCTAAAGAAACAAGACAATGGCAATGTTCCTGATGACCATTGACAAAATCTATAAATATTCCTTTTGCTATGCCATTGTCTCTTATGTGCTGCCACATTACTTCCCTGGTTGCAATATCCTTTAAGTAGGGTACCCTGTTTTTTGTGCTCCAAACAAAATGAATATAAACGCTTACAAATGGCATGGCATATAATTGGCTGGTGACTATTTGACTAAAGCCAATATAGTGTTTATTTTTTTAATTCCACAGGCTAGCCTGTGGAAATTCACAATTACAATTCACAATTACAATTTAATATGACAATTCATTCTATCCAATCTTGATTCAATTTTTCGGACTTTTAAGCTTATGAATTTTGATTGCCTCTTGTAAAGATGGCATTCCCTTCAATTAACCCTGTCTTGCATTCAATCCAAAAGTGCTTTCTACGGAGTTATACCAATCCTCATCAGTTGCCGCATTCCAGTCCACATATTCTTCATCTGTCATGGAAGCCCGCCACTGCAGAAATGGTATTGCATCCGGCCCCACCGGGTGACGCAATTGCCAGCTTTCGCCATTGGCTATTTCCAACATCTTATCTGCAACGATGCCAGCAGTGGTGGGATGGTGAAGAGCGGCAACAAAGAGGCCACCGAAGCGGTTTGCCTGCTGGTAGATGGAACCGTTGCCTGCACTGATGTGCCTGGCCATTTCGGTATCAATGATGCCGGGTTCTACAATGGCTACGCGGATATTAAAAGGCTTTACCTCCTGCGCCAACGACTCACTCACCGCTTCCAGCGCAAATTTGCTGGCTGCATAAGGGCCCAATGGCGTATTGGCAATGCGACCGGCAATGGAAGTCACATTGATGATACATCCTTTCCGGTTGCTACGCATTTGCGGCAGCACTGCTTTGATGCATCGGAGCACCCCGAAATAATTTGTTTCCATAACAGCCCTGAAATCGGATAAATCCGTTTCTTCAATAGAGCCATTGCGCTCGATGCCTGCATTGTTTACCAGTACATCTATACCTCCATTCTCCTGCAGCATTGCATCCATAGCTTGTTGTACCGATTCATCGGAATCCACATCCATTGCAATAATGGATATGTTTAATGATTCATCTTTAATTATTTGTTGAAAAGCAGTGGCGGCTTCGGGATGGCGCATGATGGCATACACTTTATAGCCGGCCCTTCCAAACGTAAGGGCTGTTTGCAACCCAATACCCCTGCTGGTACCTGTAATAATTACTGATTTCATACACTTAATTTTTATTGGTTATTTTATAATTTATGTGCTCCCGCAGCGAAGCAAGTGCAAAGCCACTTAGAAAAACTTTGCATGACATTTAACAGTGAATGATTGACAGTTCAATTCTGGCTAACCACCACCTTCGAATTAGTATGGATCTGTATCATGCGTCCATTATTGTTCCAACCGATCCATGCCTTCAATTACCCTATACGGCTTTTTAAAAAAATCATCCACCGTTTCATTAAATTGTTTGCTATACCGGATCGGTGTAGCATGGCCCGAATTAGGTAGTATCCATAAATAAGATTGCGGAATCGCTTCTGCAATCAGCAAAGTATGTTTTGGCAGCAGGGCATCATGATCACCGCCCATAACCAGTGTGGGGCATTTGACAGCATGTAACTGCTCTAATGTGATATTGGGTTCTTTGGTCATCATCGCCAATAATTTGTATTGATTCTTTATTTCCGGGGTTTGCTGTACGCCAGATAAAGAATCAACATAGTTGGCTAACCAGCGATGAAGCGATGGCTCCACAGCGGTAGTATCGGGCCATAAGTTAGCTCCGGTAACGGCCAGCTTTTTTACTTTTTCGGGATGGCGCATGGCAAGCAACAAGCCATTGATGCCACCATCGCTCCATCCAATTACAAAGCAGGAATCCAGGTGAAGCTGATCCAGTAAAGCATTTAAATCATCCGCCATCATTTCATAGTTTAATGAGTCGCCAGTATCCCCCGATTTCCTCTGCGCCCTGCTGTCGGCCAGGATTACCTTATACTCTTTTGAAAAATAAGGTACCTGGTTGCTGAAATCTTTGATACTACCTCCATTGCCATGAATGATGAGTAAGGGCTTGCCGGCTCCGTATATTTCATAATACATTTTGAATCCGCGGACACTTACATATTTGCCTGCAGCCGGGTTATTACCATAGTTTATTTTTGCCTGGGAAAACACTATACCTGACAGGCTGATGACCACGATTGTAAACAGAAAATACTTATTCATGCTGCTTAAATTTTATAATAGCTTACCTGCTAACCTGTTCTTTCAATCAGGTTGCATACTTCGCAGGTTTCACTTAAAAACAAATATTTATAAATCCACCGGCATTGACATAATAATGGGTTCCAATACGGTGTGCCTGGCTTTCAACTCCGCATTTTTAGGATCATTGATGATAGATCCAAGCAATTCCAAATCGGTTACTTCCACCACTAAAACCACCGATGTTGGGTCATCTGCATCCTGGAAGGTTTTAAAACCGGATACTGCAGGAGCAAATATTGCTACCCGGTCCCCGTGACCTTTGAGCCATGCATCAATGTCACCTACTTTGTGTCGAACTACAATCGTTGCCATAATGTTTGCTTTTAATGTTGTGCCTACTCTGGCCGGTTTTCGGCTTCCCCGTTTTTTGATTGATATCGTTTGAAAAAGACTGATTCAATTTTATTCTCCCGGTGTTTTGTGAACCCGAACAATGGCCGCGGGGATTATTTTACAATTGATTTTTAAAAAATATAAGTGGTCAACAAATACCCGGAGGCTTTTTAAAACCAACGGCTATTGTTTACGCCTCATTAGATACGTGACCGGATTGATTGCTAAAAAAAGTTACCTAAGGATATTTAGAGAGCACCTGTAAGCATGGCAACATTCTTTATAAATCGAGTTATATAAATACCACATAATACACCATTTGATGAACAATAAAAGCTGCAATAGCAACCAGGTAGGGGAAATAATTCCTGTTATTTTTCCTGTCGTACAAAGTGAGGCTTAGCAGGATTAAAAAAATGATTCCATATTGAACATTTTGTGTAAACAGCTCAGACCATTTTAACAGTATCGGTCCAATCCGTCCAACGGTTGGTCCTAAAAAAACCAGTGAAGTGGCAATCATATAGCGCATGTGTTTGGCGCTTTCTTTCCTGTTGTAAATAGCCAGCGAATAAAACAGGATCAGGAGTACGCCATCACTTAATGGAAAGAATAAGTTGGCAATATTTTCAGAGTGGATGATTTTATTTATCTGTGGAATAAATGATACAATAAGCAAAGGAAAAACAATATAAGAGCCTTTACCAATGGCACGATGCAGGGTGTATTTTTTATTCACTACCAGGAAGGGTTGAACAATGAGCATTAAAACCCACACCGAGGCTATAAACGCATGTAGGTGAATAAATACATTTATATTTTTACCGAAGTTTGGGAACGGTTCAAAATAAGTTTTATAAAACCCTGCAAATACCAGCGGAATTAAAAGCAATAAATAGTATCCCAGGTATTTATATGTTTTTTCCATTCAAATTTAGTTTACTGGTATGTCTAAGATTCCTGTTGGCTTATTGTCAATTGGCTTTATGTGCCTCCAGTTCTATCTCTATCATAAATTCCGGCAGGGCCAGTTCTTTTACACCCAGCCAGGAGCCTGTTGGAAATTGCTTTTTGTAAATTTCATTTCGATATGCTGACTGTTTTAGAAATTCCGGCATGTTGGTGGTAAACACATTTTCCACTACTACATCATCAAATGTGCAACCGTAGTGTTTTAATACCTTATCCAGGTCGGCATAACAATTTTTCATTTGCTGTAACAAATCCCCTTTCGCTGTTGGAAGCCCTTTAACATCCATACTTACCGCACCGGAAATTTTGATATCGCCTCCAATCTTTACCGCATGGGTGTAGCCGTATGATTTTTCTACCTCGGGCCTTAGCAGGAAGTATTCAGGTGTTTCAGTTGGAGCTGGTTTATTGGTATTTTCTATGCTTGCTTTTGTATTGTCTGCATTGTTGCAGCCGGTAAATAATAAATAACTAAAAAAGAAAAAGATGGCAAATGAAGAAAATTTTTTCATGATTTGAATTAATTAAAATTTTTAAAATCGCCGGGCCTGGTAAATTGCTTTAATAGCACTATAAGATATACTTTTTATTTGATATGTACCAGAAATGGCCTTTAAATGAGTAAGCAGATACCTCCTCATTTAAAGACCATACGCTGCCATTAACCATGCTGATTACTTTTCTTTCACGTCATCGTTGCCAATATCCCGGATGCATATATATTTTCCGTCACGCTTTTCCCAAACAGCCATATACTTTCCGGTGTAGGTCACTTTGCCGGTTGAATCCTTAACAGTGGCTTTGCCTGTTTCCGTAGCGATGTTTTCGCAGGCATATACGTCCATGATGTCATAAGTAATAGTAGCACCTTTAGCCCTTTTTGCCATACTTGCTTCAATATCCTTTAGAATGGCAGCCTTACCAACCATCATTGGTTTGTTATTTGACATGCTCACTGCATCATCCGCATAAAAAGCTGCGATGGCATTTACATTTCGGGCATTATCGGCTTCGGCCCATGCTTTTTCCAAGGCCTGGATTTCAGCTTTTACAGTAGCCGCATCCGGCTTTAGTGTTTTTTGTTCGGTGGGTTCCTCTGTTGCCTTGGTTGTTGGTTCAGTAGCAGGCGTATTACAGCCAACTGTGAATAAGCAAAATGCGAAGCATACAGTTGCGAAGCGGAAGTAATTTTTTTGATTCATGTTAACTATTTTTTGATGCCTACTCTGATCGGTTTTCGGCTTTCCCGTTTTTGATTGATATCTTTTGATAATGATTGATGCAATTCTATTTTCCTGGTGATTCTGAGAGTGTTTCGTGAAGACACGAACCACGGCTACGGAACCACGGCTACGCACCTTTGTTTCGTGAGGACTTGAATCATGGCCAACACGTTGACGCATTCTATAAATCAGGTAACCGCCACTCTTGCCTCAGGCATTTCTACCGGAACGGATTTCTTTTTAAAAACTGGTTTTTGCAGGTAGCTTAACCTGCGCCATAGCCATTCAAGCGGGCCAAATTCAAAATACTTTAACCAGATCGGTGATATGATTAATTGAAATACCCATATTGAAAATACAACATATAATAACTCATACCGCTGCAATTTGCCAAACAACCCAAAACCCACTCCTGTAAAAACAATCATGCAAATGATGGAATGCATGATATAATTGGTAAGTGCCATTTGCCCTACGGCAGCTAACCTTCGTTTAAGCCACATTAATACCGGTGCTTTCACCAGTATCATAATTGCACCAATATGCCCGATAGATATAGCCAGCCTGCCCAGGTAATACGTAACATCTGCTTTTGAGAACGCCAGGAATGAGAAGTTATCGCCCAGGATTATTTGTAATTCGTAATAGTTGATACCAAGCCCGGCAATGTACCCGGCTGCCACCATTAGGCCATAGAATTGATAGGATTTTTTTGCAGACAGAATATCCATTTTAAAGAATGCGATACCCAAAAGCATCATGCTGAGTATATCCCATACATCCCATTGGTAAAACCAGATGGTATCCGTTTCCATATTATGCGGCGCCAGGTGCTTCACAACGGTAAAATAGTCGCTGCGCATTTTTTCATTGTATTCCTTTACAAAGGCCGGCGACTTTTTCTTTTCCATCTTTTCCCAGGTAACGATGGCCTCCTGCTGTTCTTCGGTTAATGACTGCCCGGCAGCTTTAAGGGTTTGGCCCGTTGCTACATCTTCAGTTAGTTTTATATTGTTTTGGTAAGTTACATAGTTCCAAAAAGTACCCACGCAGATAAGGAAGCAGGCAATGAGGATTAGTTTTTTAGGTGCCGCATTTTTGAAAGAATAAACCAGGAAACCCATCAGTGCATAGTCGTATAAAATTTCACCGCTCCATAACAGCAGGTAGCCATGAACCAATCCGAAAAAAAGCAACCACATCAATCTCCTGAAATAGATATCCGGTCCAGCTATCCCTGCTGCCCTGTCCTGGCTGCGGCTAATCAGTATGAACATGCCTACCCCAAACAACAGGGAGAACAAGCCACGCATGGTGCCCTCGAAAAACAGGTTGGTGGTTATCCAGGTATAAAGGTTCAGTCCTTCAGCGCCCCCTGCAACAGTTGGGTTGCTATAGGCGTTCGCCAGGCCAAAGCCGTTTATATTCATCAATAAAATACCGAGCAAAACGATGCCCCGGATGGTATCCAGGGCCTTGATACGTTCCGTAGTTTTAACGGAGTGAATGGCATTGGTAATGGGTTGCATAATTAAAAATTTTCTGGTTCAAACTATTGATCAAAAGCGGGAAGTATAAAATATTTCAGGCGAAAACACGGCTTTGCTTTATGGATAAGTTGTATGAATGAGTTTAATGTCTGATTCCTGATTTTTTGAGATCACCATTGAATATTTTTTTAACATTCTATTGTTTCATCTCCACCCTGATGAGTTTGATTTTTATATTGACTAAACTTATAAAAGCTGATCAAATAAACCAGCCTCAATACATTTAAATCAATTTAAAAAGACTCCCCGGAACGACCTGATCCCCGCAAATCAAGCCGAACCAGTGGAGCCATATTAACTTGTAACCGAATTTTTATTTTGCCGCCAGTGCTTACTTTAGTTCAAAAAACGCCCTTTATTTCGCCGGCTTTGTTTCTTCCAGTATGTTCTTTCCGGTTGCTTTAATAATGACACTCCGGTCGTAGTAAGTGGAGTAGCGGTCAATCTTTTTATCTGCATTGAAATGTACCGAAAAATTCATGCGAAGCGCTACTGGGTTTCCTTTAAAGACCATTTTATTGGAAAAATAAGAAATGACATAAATGCCCTTGCTGGCGCCTCCTTTGGGTTGTGCCGTTACATTAACGGGTGTGTAGTTAAATTCACTCATGGTCATCGATTCAATGCCGGATTTTTCTTTCCAGGTTTTCCACCAGCCCACTACCGCCGCTTTTCCTTCCAGTTTGGTACGGGTATCCACATCGCCATCCGGAAAAGTATACACTACATTATCAGCGAGCATATCTCCCCAGGCATCAAATTCAAATTTAGACATCAGGTCAAATGCTTTTTGAGCAAGGTCCACATACTCAACAGGCGCAATGCTGAAGTTGGGGTTGGTAACTGCTGTAATGGTTGATTCTGTTACGGGTGTTGTAGAAGTTTCTTCTTTGGCAGGGGCATTGCTGCTACAGCCGCTGGTTAGTAAGAAGGCGAACGTGATGGCTGCAACAGGAAGGAAGTGGCTTTTTTTCATTGTTTTTTTTTATGATGATACAAAATTGAACGGCCGGACAGGGCAACTGGCTTTACCAGGTTTTATATAAATAAATCTTACGGATGGAATCTTCAAAGGATGGTATCAACAAATTGTAAACCCGGGCCAGTGCGAAAAATTGGCGGCTGCCTGCTGGTTGCCTGTTAAATAACTGGTTGAACATAAATTTACAGTAGAGTTATGTTAATTAAAACTTAGTGAGGACGAAACAGCGCTAAAACTGTCCGAAGAGGTATATTTATTTACCGGGATACAAAAAACAATACAAACACAAAGCAGGCAAAAATTAGCAAACGATATGGGGCAGACATATTTAGCGGGGATACCAGGGATATCAATTCATTCATCAATTCCGGTAGTGGAGGGAAACGAATCTTTAATCTAATTGTTAACACCGATGCTTCAAAACTATTTCTTCTTTATGTGCTCAACTGTATCCGCTTTTCTACGTCGCCTCACTTTGAAGTTCTATGCTTCCGGTCTCTCACAGATAATAAATGATAAAACAAACCCCACCACTTTTTCATCAGGATGGGGTTGTTTAACTATTAACATATACAAGGGTTATTTTGAACTTAAATCTTTTCGCATAAAAAGTAACTCACTCCAGCTCTCCTGGATGTATTCAGCAATATCTTTCAGGTATTGTGCATGAGAACCTTCGCCGTGTACTGATTCATACACTTCTTTAAAAGGTTTGCGGAAACCAGTTGCCCGTTCTTTTAATCCCTGCTTATACCTTGTTACCAACGTATATTGTGCAGGGCCTGAAGAACTGGATGAATACACCGCAACTGTTACACCCGAAGCCTCCCATGTCTTTTTTATTTTTTTAATTATGTTGTAAACATTATCGCCTTTACCAACTTTGGGATATACATGTGAAATATTGATTTTATCAGTAAACGATCCCAATGCAATGGTGCTTAATGAATCCTGGTAAACTGAATACCCGCCTGATTGCTTATCAGTTAAATAGATGGCTACGTTTTTATTCCAGTCCATTTGATGCTCCGGATTGATATCGCCTCTTGCATCCTCACTATCCCAGGTTTTAGGGCCTTCCGTAATATGATAACCGCCGATATCAGGGCCTGACTGAACGACAAACACACGCCAGTATGCATCTCCGGTATGATATTTTTGTGCATGCGCAGCAAGGGCTTTTTCAAATTCCATCACCTTTTCCACTTTGGGAAATACCCGGTGGGTAGATATAACATTTTTGCTTTGGCTGATGCCCACAAAAGGAAGGAGCATCAATACAAATGAAAACAGTTTCATGTTGGAAAAATAATTGTTGTTCATTGTTGTTTGGTTTGTTTGTGAAAAATGAGGTTGATAAATGCGTGATATTTCAAGTAATACGCCTGAAAGCAGTACCGGTATCTATTGGAACTTAAACTTACAATTTTGTCAGGGTAAAAATTTCCTGGCAAGGACGAAAGAGGCGGAGAACTGTCCGAAAGCGTAGTTTTATTTATCCGGTGAAGATATTTTCTCTTAATCTCTTTTCTTCTTTGTCGGTTTATGAAACAAAGAGGTTAAGAGAAGTAGAGTGTTGTATGTTTTTCTCTTATCCTCTTATCCTCTTTGTCGGTTTATGAAACAAAGAGGTTAAGAGAAGAAGAGTGTTGTATGTTTTTCTCTTATCCTCTTATCCTCTTTGTCGGTTTATGAAACATAGAGGTTAAGAGAAGAAGAGTGTTGCATGTTTTTCTCTTATCCTCTTATCCTCTTTGTCGGTTTATGA
>JANPIJ010000089.1:0-10499 GCA_031424955.1 Ferruginibacter sp.
AGGCGACAAAAAGGGATTCGGTTTTTCTTAAAGCTTATTTCCAGCAAGTCGAGCATTCCTGTAAATTGAGAGAATACGAGGGCCTTGTGATTGGGGATTATGTTTTTCAGTTCTTCTACCAGGATATCGGTTTTTATGGAATCATACGTAAATAAATCCTGGTCTTTTACCAATTCACCCGAATTGCATACCTGCCTCAGTTTAAGCAAACCATTAATCACGCTCAGTTTTCCGCTGTTAAAACCCTTTTCTTTTATATCCAGGAAAATGCTGTTGCGTACATTTTCCTTAATGGATTCATAAGCCATTTTTTGGTCGTTTCCCATTTCGCACCACAATACACTTTCAATTTTTTCAGGCAGGTCTTTCGCTACCTGCTCCTTGGTGCGGCGAAGTATAAATGGCGCCGTTAGTTTTTGAAGGGCCCTTATTTTATCTTCATTGTGTTCCCGGTCGATGGCATCGGCATATTCCCGTTTAAAAAATTCACGGCTACCGAACATACCCGGCAACAGGAAACTCAATTGAGCATACAGGTCAAAAGTATTATTCATTACAGGGGTACCACTTAAAGCGATACGGGTACCGGCATTAATTTGATTTACTGCACGGGTAATTAATGCAGCGGGGTTTTTAATATTATGACTTTCATCAATTACGGCTACGCCAAAAGCGATAGCTGCTATGTTATCTATATCAGCCCGCATGGTGCCGTAGGTAGTAAGCACTACCTGGTGATCTCCGTCACGCATGTTTTCAAAATTACGATTGGGGCCATGGTAGATGGTGCTGGTAATGGATGGTGCAAATTTGTTTAGTTCCTGCTCCCAGTTGTACAATAAACTGGAGGGGCAAATGATCAGCTGTTTTTCAACAGGATTTTTATTGAGCTGATACGCAATAAAACAAATAGTTTGTAAGGTTTTTCCCAACCCCATGTCATCTGCCAGGCAAGCCCCGGCACCTACTTCAGACAGCAATACCATCCATTCATACCCTTTGTGCTGGTAGGGCCTTAAGGTTGCTGCTATATTTTCCGGAACCTTGTATGATATGTGATCTGGCTGTTGCCATTGATGCCAGCGATGCCACCACTCTTTTTTGATTACCGGCTTTAATACCTGAGTTCCATCTCCCGACTTTTCTTCCGTAATTGCCATGCTTTTGGCTACAGTAATTTCATTTTTAGATACTTTACCGTGCTTTATGATGGCGCCATATTGTTGTAACCACTCGTCTCCTAAAATGCCCAGGCTGGCATCTTTCAGCAGTATGGCCCGTTGTCCGGCCAATACCATTTTTTGCAGATCGGCCAATGCAACTTCTTCTTTGCCAAAAGAAAGGCTAAGCTTAACTGTAAGTGTATTGTTCTCATTCTCTTTTATGCTGATGGTAGTGGTGGCCTTGTAAGGAGAATAACGAAAATGTTGCAGCATGTCCATTCCAACTACCTGTATATTCTGCGCCAGTAATAAATGGTAGGCTTTAAAAAACCATTGTTTCTTTTGCGCATCGGCAAAGGGCAGGTAATAATAACCATTTAGCTGTTTCACAAAATTGGGGTGGAGCGCTTCCAGTAATTTTGTAAAACGAAGCTCTTCTGCTTTATTTCTTTTAACGATGTATGCCTCGCCCGCTTTTGTAATTTCATACCTCTCCTTCCAAACGCCTTCCACTAAAAAACCTTCATACATCCATTGCGGGGTAAGTACCAAAAACGAGTTGCTTATTTCGCTTAGCATCACCCTGTTTACCGGTAATATGTCAATAATGTTTTGTGAAAATAAACCGTTACGGTTTACCTTGTAATCCTCCTCTAACCTGGTTAATATGTTTTGTACCAGTTCGGATGCATTGTATTGATATTGTTCAGGGTTACTCGTGGATAGCCAATCCAGTGTTTGAGAATCCTTGAAGCCGGTTAAAAAATATTCGTTGCCGCATTCCAGTAAAAAATGATATCGTTTAAAATCCCGGATGTCGTATTCAGTTCCATTCAGAAGAATATGTGTTTTTAAGATCAGTGCATCCCCTTCCTTTACTACCTCAAATTGTAATTGTGGTTTATATGTACTAAAACTGCATGGCTTGGTTTTAGCGCTTAATTTATCAGTCCATATTTTATGGTACCATTTAAACAAAGCCGTAAAAGGCTTTATCCGTTCAAATAAACCATGTAGTTCTCTTAAAAGCGCCTGCTCATAATATTCATTAAACGGGAGTGCGGATCTGCCGGTTTTATATTTTAACCTGATATGCTCCTTTCGCATATCCCCATAGCCGGCACTAAAGCAAATGAGCAACTCCTTTACTATATTTGGTAGATGAGGAAAAGATTTTTTAAGTTCCCGGCTGTCAAGGTCGCTTGTTTCATACTTTACATCTGCTGCTGATTTAGTAATAATCAGTGTTTGAAGTATGGAGATATTTTTTAATAGTTGTTGTGGTGCTAATAATAGCCCGATTTTAATTTCAATTTTATTTGCCATCTTGATCGTATTCAGCGGCAAACTTAATCGGATACGCTAATATTTCAATGACTGGGGATAATATTGCAGGATAATTTCCACTACAATAAATGAATCACAGCTCTCTTCGTTTCCAGAGGGCTTCTATCTTTTTACCCACAGATCCAATTTCACCAATGCGAATGATCATAAGAATGGTGCTCACAAAAAATCCGGGTTTACTTACCAGTTTGGCAATATCTGCAATTTTTTTGTCACGTTCTTTGATGCAGGTTTCCTGTTGCTGCAAATCTAACACAGCAAGTTCTGTAGCAAACTTCCAGGCGCCGTCTCTTGCCTGCTGCATGCTGAAATCCACTAAAAAACTGTCTGCCTTTCCAAACTTTTGCAGCATATAATGAAGCCGTGGCCAAATGACCGTTAGCCTTTTTTCCACATCTGCCACCAGGCTTGCCAGCACCGTATTGATCTTATCAAAATCATCTTTTAATAAATGAATTCCCTCTCCCGGGCAGGTTTGTACGGCAGCAATTCCAAGGTCAAGGTTAATATGAGCATTCATTCCCAGCAATAAATTTTGTAGTACGGTTGGCCAGTAAGCTTTGGTGGTATCAAAAGCGTATTGCCAGCTATCGGTGCATTGCTGGTTTTGCCTGTATTGCGTGTATGCTTCCAGGTAACGGTTCGCAAAAATTACATCCAGCTTTTCCATCCTGCTATTATCTATGTAAATTTTTTTACCTATACCTTCTTTAATAGTTACTGTTACCTGGTGATATAAAGCGGCAAAATAACCCATTGGGTTGTTATCGGTTATTGTTTCCTGTATAATTGTTTCCAGGTAATTGATTACTTCCTCTATGTTTTTCGCCTGCATGTGTATCTGTATGTTGATGTGAAAATAGTAAAAATAAATTCCTGAAAATAATCTACCTGCATTACTGAGTGTCCTCCAAATTAGCGGGTAAGGTTACCAATCTTTTTGCCGGTAAATACTTATTCATGTAACTCTTCGTTAAGGTTGTCAGCCGTTAAATAGTTATCAGGCTATAATTTGCGATACTCTCCGTTTGAGGGAACATTCCAAATTTTACATGAGGGGTTGCTGTTAGCATCATTGTTCAAAGTGTAATTGCTATGCTGCGAAGATGAGAGCGTTAACTTTAGCGGGAGATTATATCAAGTACAATTTAATAAATATGCGGGGCTCCCGTGGATAAAGTTGATCAGATGGATGTCATCCGTGGGTAAATACAATCCAATTAATTTTTTAAAAAATTTAGTTACATACAAAAATTTTAATTACTTTTTACCTTTGAAAAATATAACCCAATAATGAAAGTCTCTACCATTAATTTCCCCAGCATTTTTGAAACCGCCTTTGGTAATACTGAAAATTCGGCGAAAGACCTGCTGAATGGAATTAAAATAAAAAGAAATGACGCATGGTACCTCGTGGGTAATCTTGCAAAAAGATCGGCAGTAAATGCCGGCAGGATTGTAAATGCAGCCCCGGATGGCGAAGATTTTGATATACTGTTCAGGTCGGCTATCGTTAATGTGGTGGAGAAATTACAGCACCCCTTTGTTGTTACTACCGGTTTCCCATTATCGACATACAATATTTATAAATCACTTGCCGAGCAATACCTGTCCCGGCGACATTTCCTGCTGGATCATGATACACATACTTTTAATTTGAAAGGTGGTATAAAGAAAAATACTTTTGAGATAGATTTGTATGAAGTGATTCCTGAGATTGTAGGTGGAATCATCGGACTAAAAAAGACGATTCCCAATGCAGAAAAAGAAAACCTTATTGCGATCAGTTTTGGTTTTGGAACAGTAGAAGGTGCGATGGCCACCACCGACGGACTTATTCACCGCAGTAGTTTTAGCAGCCACGGAATACGGTATGTAATAGGTAATCTTACCCGTGAGTTGAACCAAAAATATTCATTGGAAATGAAGAACGAGCACCAGATGGATGACGCGTTTGCGAAGGGCTCTTTATTTACCAACAGAAAGCGGATTGATTTGCAGGGAATGCGAAAGGAATTACTTACCCAGTATTACCGGGAAGTAATTTCACCACTGTTGCGCAAGCATTTTACCGATGCTGATCTGGAATCCTGTGATAAAATATACCTGATGGGCGGTGGAGCGTATTATAAAGAATTGACTGATGCGGTGGCGGAAGAATTTGCCGGGTTCATCCCGGTAGAAGTGGTACCAGATCCGGAGAACCTGGTAAGTATCGGTTACCTGTACAATTCGTTGCGTATCTCAGATACCAAACCCGATCGCTGCCTTGGTATTGATTTGGGTAATGCATCCACGGCTGTTTCCTTTTTTGAAAAAAATAGTTGATCACCTGCGTAATCATACATATTGACTTTACTCAAAAACATATTGAATACAGTGGCTTCTAAAAAAAGCTTCTTCATACCCGCCGGCATGACGGTTACCGGTAATTTTACAGTGGATGTTCCCGGGCAAATAGCCGGTACGGTAAATGGGGATGTAATTGTAAACGGAAGGTTGCTGATTTTAAAAAATGCATTTATCAATGGCAATGTTAAAGCGCATCAATTGGAAATTTTTGGTAAGGTTACCGGTAATATAGCCTGCAGCGGGAAGATGGTTTTGCAAAATGAGTCATACGTAAAAGGAAATATCAGTACGGTAGAAATACATCTTGAAAAAGATGCAGTGGTAGATGGAATGATCACCAAACCCGGGCAGCATAGTATTGTAGAAGAGGTAGCCGCTGAAATAGAAGAAGAGCTTCCTTTGGACCCGGAGGCGGAAACTCCGGAGCCGGAAGTTGAACCTGTTATTGTAAAGGCAGAAGATGAGGAAGTACAGTCATGGTTTTAACAAGTGTATGCCGTTCACTGCCTAATGATTATTTTGGCTGAATAAAATCCCTTACGATTTCTTTCGACTGAGAACATAGCGTACAGGTTTCAACTGTAGTTTCAGTACATCAATCACCTGGATTTAATTTCGCAAAACCAGCCAATAAATTATTCACCTTCCTATTCCGATAGATGATTAAATCTTCAGGTTCAATTTTTCCTGGATCCAGCCGGTAGAAAATCCATAAATAACCAATGCAGTAATAATAAGAATAAAAACGATTATTACTAGTCCGTTGGAAGAACGCTTTTTTGTATATGCAGGATTTCCATAACTGCTGCTGGTTTCAACTGTAGCAACTTTTTTTGCCTTAATAAGTTTGCCGGTGTAGCGGTTTGTAAATGTTTCAATTTCCGACTGGCTGTTTACTACCTGCTCGGCTATAAAAATTTCTTTGTTGTCCTGTAGATCAAACGCCTGTATGGTTGCCGGTAAGTCTTCTTTTGTCAGGTCCATTTTGTAACTTGGTTTAAAGATTATTCAATACTGTTACCGGGTACAATAATGCTGCCAATGGCAAACTGTATAAAAGGCAACTAATATCCGGGATGCCGGCCGGCAACTTAAAATTAATGGGTAAAATTTTCTACTAACTTGTCCGGGTTTTTTTGGGTATCGGCTGTTGGCAGTGTTTTTAATTGTTTAAAAGTTTTCATGGCGTCATTATTTCTTTCCGGCTATCAGTTAAGAATACTATTTCATAATCAGTAAGGCTTATTTTATGCCCGTCAGCACAAGTGGGAGACGAATTAAAGCTTTGTCATGACTGAATTTAAGGGAGGCAGGTTAATAAGGGAGCGATAAATGCACCAATGTTTTTACAGCAGTTATTCTTTAAAACCCACGTATTGCTTTCAATGCATTAGCGAACGGGTAAATTTTAAACCATCGGGCCGTTGCAACAAACTTTGGTATAATTAATGTTTCTAATCAGAATCATTTTAACTTACTATCAAATAAATATTAACATGAACAAATTATTCAGAGGTTTAATAGCTGGCTATGGTGCAAAAAAATTGGGCGGCGGATGTTTTAGTACAATTATCATTTTTATAGTTATTTACTATTTACTGGGAAATTGTAACGGGTAAAAATGTTTAAGAATGTTTTTATAGGTAAAGCATCATTTTAATGGATGCTTTACCCGTTTTTGTTTTAATGTCCAATAATTAATCCCAATGGTTGATTCTTCTTCATTACTCCCTTCCTTTTAATTGTATGCTTATCAAATGAGCAGCATAAAAGCGCCTAAGCGAACATTGCCTGTTTGCTAAATCTACAATGTCCTGATTCCTCCGTATTTTTTATTGCTTGTGTTGTAAATAATCCTATCCCGAAATGATAGCTGCAACAGATTTATTTTGAAAGAGCAATACTGCCTGTTATTTTTGCGATAGCCTTCACCGGAATTTACTACTTTAATTTTTTTTGAGTGTTGAACTAAATGGAAAAATTACTGCATACCGCTTTTTATATAATGCATGATGGCGATAAAGCCTGGTTGATGGAACAGGTATTGACTGGTAACCTGGTTAATTTCACTTTGCCTCTCAGGGAATTAAAGGGCGAAATTTTTTCAAATGAAACCTTGCAATATTTTATAGATGAGGAACTTCGTCATGATCATTTTGAAATAGTTGCCGGTAAAAATAATACATTGGCCTGTTCATCAAGCGGTGAACAACGCAAGGCTTTATTATCCTATATCATTGGCAAAAAACCTGGCTTTATTATCATTGATAATGTATTTGAAAGCCTTGATAAAGATACCCGGCAGTCAATCATGCAAGCGCTTCAGGATATTGCCGCTTCTACTTTACTGATACAGGTATTTAACAGGAAAAGGGAGTTGTTACCTTTTATTCAGACTGTTTATTCCATCGCAGGTTGTTCAGTAATTGAAAAGCAGGCTGCAGAGATATTTCTTTCCGGGTTAAAATTAAAAGGAAGTGAATTTTTTACAGGCACGATACCCCCACCCCTTGCTCATTATGGCTTGGAAAGCAGTGAGTTGGTGAAAATGAATAATGTTAGTGTGCAATTCAATGGGCAACCGGTGCTGGATAATATTTGTTGGGAAATTAAGAAAGGAGAGTTTTGGCAATTGGCAGGCCCAAATGGTTCAGGTAAAAGCACACTGCTTGCTTTGATCACAGGAAATAGTCCGAAAGGGTATGGCCAGGACCTGGTACTTTTTGGCCGCAGAAAAGGAAGTGGTGAAACGGTATGGGAGTTAAAGGAAAAAATCGGTTATTTCACGCCTTCAATGACTTTGCATTTTGACCGGCTGGATTCCATTGAACAAATGATCATTTCCGGTTTTTTTGATTCTGTAGGGTTGTATATAAAGCCCTCCGACAGGCAGGTACAACTTGCCAGGGAGTGGTTGGCCCTTATTGGCATGCATAAAAATAAAAGCCAGGCCTTTCGTATGCTTCCGGATGGCCATCAGCGAATGGTTTTGATTGCAAGGGCAATGGTGAAACATCCTCCTTTATTGATATTGGATGAACCAACTTCGGGCCTGGATGATGAAATGGCCGTATTATTTACCGGGCTCATTAATAAAATTGCCGCTGAAACCGGGACGGCAATACTTTATGTATCACACAAGGAAGAAACAGGACTTTTTCCAGACCGGGTTTTTGAATTATTTCCTGGTGAAAACGGCTCTGTTGGAAAAATTCTCAGATAACAAAGAACTAATAATCCTAACCGCTATTCAATAATAATCGTCAAAATTTTACCTTCCCCCAAAAGCAGCTTCCCATCAGCCTGCAATATCCTGCTACATTGAAAGGTTAGATTCACAGGTGACTTTAATGGTTTTTCAGTAAAACTTACTGCCATCAATGGCGAACAAACAGTAAACTGCATCTGAATTATTATTTACCCGTTTCAAATAAAAATAATCTGACGGTAAAATCCACCAGAAAGAGAAAAAAAATATAGTATATTTACGGTGAATGCCGTAATTTCCACATCTTTTTAAATTTACAATCCTTTCAAAAAACCACTTATCTCAAAAACAAGCACATTTCATAAATTATTTAGAAGCGATTTTATTTATGATACTACAAGGAAGTTTAAGAATGGAATATAACAATGAGCCGTTTGGTTTAATGGTAAAAACATTTGTTATAAACGGGGTCTATTATTTTTTTGTAACTGACAAGGAACGGGAGAAATCATTACTTTCCGGGCAAACCCTTCAACTAACTTTTACCGATTCCTTTAGCAGGGATGATAAGGAAGATGAAAAGATGGAGGGAAAAGTTCCTGCTGAAATTGTAAGTGCTATTGAAAATATGTTGTTGAAGAATAAAGAATTATGGTATTATTAAATATCATTTTAAAGCCCATCTCTGAAATCAGCAAACCTGTTATTGACAGTCAATATAGTGCATGCACAGTTTGACTGCAATAACAGGTATAATTTAAAATCTCCTTCCTGCCTTTCCCACTCAGATAATATTGTTTGCAAATGCTTGTATCGTAACATTTTATTATCTACCTTATCAGTTTATAGGCAAAATGATTTATCATTTCTTCTTTTTTATTGAGCTCCGTGTACACAAAACCTTTTTTCATCATAAAACAAAAAACATGAAACAAACATTGATTATCGCTTTAATGGGATTATTCGCATTTGGATGCAATGATAAAAGCAGTACCACCGAAGTAAAAACAACAGATGATAAGCCGGCAACCGCAGCCGTTGAAAAGCTGGATTACGCTTATACACTTGAAAAACCCTACAACGACTGGCAGCCTGGCGATCAGATGCATGCGGTAAATGTTTTGAAATCATTGAAAGCCTATGAAAACGGCGATATCAACAATTGTGTAACCGCATTTGGGGACAGTGTAGAGCTAAGGTTTGATGGGTATCATGAAAAAATGAGCAACGACAGCCTTAGGAAAATGTTTACTAAATCAAGGGCAGAAATTGCTGCCTTGAAAATAGTTATGGGAGATTGGGAATCTGTAATATCCAAAGATAAAAAGTTGGAGTACGTAACCCTTTGGTACAAAGAAATTCAAACCGATAAAAAAGGAAAAACAGATTCTATTTCTATAGTAGATGATTTAAAAATAGAGAAAGGTAAGATTGTGGAACTGGATCAAAAAATCCAGCATTTTCCGGCTACAACAAAGAAGTAATTTGTAGGAAGCTCTATTTGAAATGTTTAATTAGAGGAGCCGTATCAAATTAAAACAGGATTCTAAACTGCATAAAATGCGCTGTTTAGAATCCTGCTTTAAATAAAATTACAATTAGTTGTTAGCTAATTTGAATGAGCCTTGGGCCTTTTTGTTTTGCTTCTTCCTTTTTGGGAATTACGAGGTTTAGCAAACCATTTTCATATTTTGCCTCAATTTTTTCTGCATCTACCACGTCTTTTGGTAGGGTGAAAATACGGGTGAATGACTGGTAGCTGAATTCTTTTCTTGAGTAACGTTCCTCTTCTTTTGTTTCTTCCTCATAATTTTTTTCGGAACTGATAGTAAGCGAATTGCCATTCAATTCTACTTTGAAATCACTTTTACTCATTCCTGGAGCAGCCATTTCTACAATAAAATGTTCATTATTTTCCCTGATATTAACTGCCGGGATGGTAGTGCCTGTAAGTGAACTGTTCTCCAGGTTCCAGTTCCATAAATCTTTTGTAAGAAAATCATTGAAAAATCCGGGCAGGCCCTGGTTTCCATTTCTTTTGATAGTTGTCATAATTACCTCCTTTTTTAATTGTTTAAAAATGAAAATGATTAGAAAAAAATCAATAAACCTGGAACAAAATAAATGCCAGCGGGATTGGAACTGATTTTTTTTCAGCGTAAAATGACTCCCCGGCAGTATGGAATAAACGGCTTGATATTTTGTCAGATTGTAACGGGGCGGCTGCCTCTGACCTTAATTGAAAGAAAGCCTTCCCTATAATCGTGAACATTGCAAGCCTTAGTTTTGCTATACTTCACAAGGGATAAATTAGTGAATCTTTTTTATCAAAAAATTGAAATTTCAAAGACATCAGGGTTTTTAAATCCTCCTGATGATTTTGGTTAACATTTTTGAAGAAATTTTCAATAGCTAAATGAAACGCGGTT
>JANPIJ010000090.1:0-19960 GCA_031424955.1 Ferruginibacter sp.
AGCCGCCTTTACAAATTTGGAAGCCTTTGCGCAAAAGCTAAAGCCGCACGGTTATGAGTTCTTTGTAATTGATGCCGGATGGTTTGGAGAATTTAAGTTGCAGGAAGGAACGATTTACGCTGCAGAAAAACACGCAGCAAAATTAAACTTCAATGAATTTGGCCTGCTACAGCCTTCAAAAACCTACTTCCCAAATGGAATAAAGCCCATAGTTGATCGTTGCCATAAATTGGGGTTGAAATTTGGCATTCACTTAATGCGGGGAATTCCAAGGGCGGCAGTTAAAGCAAACACCCGGGTAAAGGGAACAGAGTTTTTTGCACAGGATATTGTTGACACTAATAGCATATGTACATGGAACCAACAGAACTATGGTGTGGACATGACTAAGCCCGGGGCACAGGAGTTTTATAACAGCCTGGTAAACCAAATGGCTGAGTGGGGGGTAGATTTTTTAAAATATGATGACATCGTTCCTTTTCCAGAAGAAGTGAAAGCTGTGGCAAAGGCAATTGCGCATAGCGGACGTCCAATGGTTTTAAGCTTAAGTCCGGGTGGAAAGGTAGATCCAAACCATCTTGATGCATTTAAGAAAGCACATATGCTCCGTGTTACCCCCGATATTTGGGACGATCAAAAAGGTATTGATGAATGTTTTGAAGCCTGGCGAAAATGGCAGGGAAAAGAGGAGCCCGGCTTTTGGATTGATATGGATATGATCCCTTTTGGTCAATTGCAATTGATGACGCCAAAGCCTAAAGGCGTGAAAGGAAATGAATCGAAAGGCGAATTACTGAAGAAAATGGAAGCAGGAGAACTTGCAAAATTTGAATTACTCGCCGGTAAAGGTTTTCACCGCCAGAGTGATTTTACCAAAGACCAAATGTTTACTTTCATCACACTTCGGGCATTATCGGCTTCACCTTTAATGATGGGGGGCGATTTATCTACCATTGACGATTTTTCGCTAAAACTTATTACAGATAAAGATGTGCTGGAATGTAACCAGAATGGCGTGATGGGCAACCTGGTTTACGATGAAGGCGACGTTGAAATATGGAAAGTTGCAAAGAAAAACAGCAAAGATGGTTGGATTGGAATTTTTAACCGGTCGAAAAATAATAAGCCAGTTTCTTTAGAGCGCAAAAATCTTGGTTCGGATATTTCTGAGTCAACTAAGCTAAAGGATGTGTGGAGTGTCAAGCAGGTTTCAAGCTTGCAATTTGAACTTAATCCGAATGGCGTAATTTTCTTAAAGTATTCGAATGAGCATTAGTGACCGGCTCGGAATAAAGATTTCGAATAGATTATTTAGAAGAAATGGAGAACACTTTTCGAGAGTATAAGATTACATTTTTAAAACAAAAAAGGTAATCAAAAAATGAAAAGTCTTAAAATAGTGAATGGGGAATTCTTAGAAATGCTCTGAACAGTAATAAGGGAAAACATATCATAAATAGTTAATGGCAGTAACACGTATGAAATTGAGAGAATTGAAATTAGGAAACGCTTGCAAAGAGCTAGCTGCCTTTCTTACAGCAGGTTTAATGATAGTTGCTATAAGTGGTTGTAGTAATAGCAGTTCAATAGAAGTCGAAACAGATAACAGTAAAATATTGGCCGCCAAACCAGATTCAGCAATGAATTGTCATTCCAATGTTCCTTCCAGGTTTCCTTCTGCTGCAAACAATCAAAACATCAACGTTCGCAAAGAAAAGTCACCAGAAGGAATGGTATTGATACCTGCCGGAACTTTTATGATGGGAGCCGATGACAAGCAGGCTGATGCTGATGAATACCCAAAACACAAAGTTTCTGTTGATGCTTTTTACATGGATGAGCACGAAGTAACTAATGCGCAATTCGAGGCGTTCGTAATTGCTACAGGTTACATAACAACTGCTGAGCGTAAACCTGATTGGGAAGAATTGAAGAAGCAATTACCTCCTGGTACGCCTAAACCTTCTGATGATTTGTTGGTTGCTTCGTCTCTGGTATTTACGCCACCATCACACAAGGTTGATCTGAATAACTACGCTCAATGGTGGAGTTGGGTTACAGGGGCAGACTGGCGTCACCCCGAAGGCCTCAAGTCATCTATAAAAGGAAAAGAAAACCTGCCTGTTATCCAGGTGTCGTGGGACGATGCAGTAGCTTATGCAACATGGGCCGGCAAACGTTTACCTACCGAGGCAGAATGGGAGTGGGCATCACGTGGAGGATTGGAAAATAACCTTTACAGTTGGGGTAACGAGGACGTAGTAGAGGGTAAGCCAAAGGCAAATATCTGGGAGGGAAGGTTTCCGGATCATAATACCAACAGGGATGGATTTTATGGCCTTGCACCGGTGAAAAGTTTTCCGGCAAATAAATACGGATTGTTTGATATGGCGGGCAACGTATGGGAATGGTGTAGTGATTGGTATCGCAACGACTACTATAAATCGATCAAAAAACCCGAAGGAGTAAAAAATCCCCAGGGGCCAGCCGACAGTTTTGATCCCCGGGAACCTTACACACCAAAGAAAACAACCAGAGGCGGATCGTTTATGTGCAATAAGAGTTATTGCACCGGCTATAGAGTTTCAAGAAGAATGAAAAGCAGCACCGACACTGGTTCAAGCAACACGGGGTTCAGGTGCGTAATGTTACACATAGACCTTTAATGGTTGCTTTAGAATATTCTAACACTGACCTCAGAAAACTTACATGGAATTCCGTTTTTCAAGACATTTGAGCAAAGAAAAAGAACAAACGCACCTCTAAAAATCTTCTTTTTTGTTCTAAAATTGCATACAGAATGCAAAGAGCTCCCATACTACATACCGACCTCAGCCAAAAAGTGTACGAAAAATTGAAGGCAAACATCCTTTCCGGCGAACTAAGGCCGGGTGAAAAACTTACCCAGCATAAAATTGCCGGAGACCTGGCCGTGAGCCGTATGCCGCTGCAAAGGGCCTATCAAATGTTGGAAGCCGATTTTCTCGTGGAACAAAAACCCCGCAGAGGGTTTTATGTGCGGGAATACGAGACCTCGGAAATACTGGATGCATTTGAGATACGTGAGGTTTTGGAAGGGCTGGCGGTTCGTAAGCTGGCGGCACATCCACAGCATAGCGAAATAGCCAAGAGATTGGCCACAGCATTTCTGCCCTTTACCAATCATTCAACAATAAATGATGAGGAATACCGGAAAAACGACCGCTGGTTTCATTTGCAAATCGTGGAAATGACAGACAATGTTATTCTGCAAAGAATGAATAATATCGGTCATTTCTTATTGCATTCTTTTAAACCCGGCCTGATACGCTCGCCGGAAGAAACCCTGCCGGAGCACATTGAAATCATTCAGTGCATAGCCGAGGGCAACAGTGCTCAGGCCGAAAAGGCAATGATGACGCATATTCAGCAATCCATCAATATTCTAAAAAAGCATACCGCTCAAATTATAGGTTAAACATTTACCAACTTCAAATTATACGTGAAATAAGACAATTATGAATAATTACAAAATTGCAGCTATCAACGGCGATGGCATCGGTCACGAAATTGTACCCCAAGGCATAGAAGTTATGCAAACAGCCGCAAAAAAGTTTGGCTTTACTGTTGACGTAACATACTTTCCGTATGGTGCTGGTTATTATTTAGAGCACGGCGATTTTATAGCTCCCGGTGCACTTGATGAATTGAAGAAGTTCAATGCGATCTTATTTGGTGCGGTAGGCCTGCCCGAAGTAGACGACAGGCTGCCGTTTAAGCTTTTTACGAATTTGGTCCGCACCAGTTTTAAGCAGTATGTAAATTATCGTCCGGTAAAGTTGTTAGAAGGCATACAAAGTCCACTACGGAGTAAGTCGCAAAAAGATATAGACTTTGTGATTATCCGTGAAAACAACGAAGGTGAATTTGTGCAAAACGGGCGGATATTATACCCCGACGAACCGTATGGACTTGCCACAGATACAAACGTGTTTACCCGTGCAGGCATCACACGCATTGCCCATTATGCCTTTCAATTGGCACAGAAACGACGAAAGCATATGACCAATGTTACCAAAAGCAACACCATGATACATACACTGTATTATTGGGATAAAGTAATCGAAGAAGTGCGGGAACAATACCCGGATGTGGAATACCGCAAAATGTACATTGATGCGGCCACGGCCAACTTTGTTTTAAAGCCCGAAATTTTTGATGTGGTGCTAACCACCAACATGCTTGGTGATATTTTGTCTGACCTTGGCGGCGCTATTATGGGAAGCCTGGGTTACGGTGGTTCAGGCAATATCAACCCTGAAAAAGAATTTCCGTCAATGTTTGAGCCTATCCACGGCAGTGCGCCCGACATCGCAGGTAAAGGGCTTGCAAACCCTTACGGTCAGATTTTGTCTGCGGCTTATTTGCTTGAACATCTAGGCGAAGTGGATGCTGCAAAAGCAATTATGGTTGCGGTAAATGCCACAACAACGGCCGGGGTTTTAAGCGTGGATTGCGGCGGGAAGAGTTCAACTACCGACATCACGAAAGCCGTCATCGACAACCTAAGGGAAGTCCGCTAAAAAATCGGTCTGACTAAATCGTTTTGGATCATTTGCATCTGCAATTAAAACCTCATTACTGTTTTGATAATTGACCTTACTCAAAATTATGCTGCGGGCACTCCGGGATTTGATTGTGAAGTAGCGAAAACCATCCAGCGGGATGGTTGGAATGCCAGCACGCTTCATATCTACTCCCATTCCGGTACCCACATGGATGCGCCGGTGCATTTTGGCGTGGGCAGTATAACCATTGATGTCTTGCCTCCCGAACGTTTTTTTGGTAAAGCCTGGGTGATAGAGGTAGCCATCCATAAGGATCAACAGCTTATTACAGAAAGCGTGATCGAAAGAGTTGCAGATAAGATTGAGGAAGGGGACAGTGTCTTACTCAAAACAGGATGGTATAAGTACCTGCAGGAATCAAGGTATCGCAATGCGCTTCCCCGCATCAGCGAGAGTTTTGCTAAATGGATGGTGGCTAAAAAGATCAACCGGCTTGTGGTAGAACCACCCAGTGTGGCAGATGTAAACAACCTCGAAGAAGTAACACACATTCATCAACTGTTGTTGCAGGCAAATATCATCATTGTGGAAGGGATCTGTAATACGGATCAGCTTTCCGCCGAACATATAGAGCTGATCACCCTGCCTTTAAAAATAAAAGAAGGAGATGGTGCCCCGGCACGGGTGATTGCCATTCAAAAACAATAATATGTCAGTTTTGCCTGTAGCTATTTTAAAAGATTTTGCCTCGTCGCCGGGTGAGGACCTGACGGAGCACATTGCCTCCTTGTTACAGAAAAAAAATGCTGTTGTCGTTGTAGTAGATGACGACCCTACCGGTGCCCAGTATGCAGACGTTCCTATATTAACGAACTGGCGGAAATCTCAAATTGAGGATGAATTAAAAACAGGAAGCCGACTATTTTTCATCCTCACCAATAGCAGGAGCATGACGCTGCAACAGGCCGTAGCTGTAAATAAAGAGGTAGGAGAAAATATAGAACAGGCATTTAAATCAACCGGCAAGATCCCGGTGGTGATTAGCCGGAGCGACAGTACGTTGCGTGGCCATTTTCCTGATGAAATGATGGCGCTTGCGGGAGGTTTAGGCCTGGCAAATTTTCAAACCGCTTTGATACCGGCCTTTCTGGAAGCAGGGCGTTATACATTGAATAATATCCAGTATGTTCAGGAGGGCGATGTGTTGGTACCCGTACATCAAACACCTTTTGCACAGGATAAAGCCTTTGGTTTTAAGGCTGCCAGTTTGCCTGAATGGATGGAAGAAAAGAGTGGTGGCAATATAAAACAGAACGCCGTCATAGGTGTAGGTCTTGAAGAATTAAATGGCCAGATCCATCCGCTAATTGAAAAGCTAAGGGCGCTTCCATCCAATGCATCGATCGTGGTCAATGCCGTTACCAGACAACAGTTGCAGGCATTTGCTTTTGCAGTATTGCAGGCTGGTGAATCGGTGCTTTTCCGCACCGGTCCCTCCTTTGTTTCGGCCCTGGGAGGATTGGATACAATAATAATGAAGCCTGAAGAAGCACTTAATAAAGGCTCTTCTACTGGCGGCCTTATTGTAGTTGGATCTTACGTGCCTAAAAGCTCTCGGCAACTGGAAGCACTCTTGAACAAAAACATCGTTCCGGTAGCGTTGGAAGTGCAAGAAATTTTAAACGACCCGAATGGAGCGTACCTGCAAGCTTGTCTTCGAAAGGTCAACCAAATGCTCGCTGCAGCCAATGATGTTGTTATTTATACCAGCCGCGATTTGATTCATGGCAATACTCCGGAAGAAAGCCTTGAGATCGGCAACAACGTTTCCGCTTTTTTGGTAAAGTTGGTCAAAGGGTTGTCCTTGCCTCCCCGGTTCTTTATAGCCAAGGGCGGCATTACTTCGCATGACATTGCTTTAAAAGCGCTGGGCATTCAACGGGCTTTGGTGAAGGGGCAGGTGCAACCGGGTGTGCCGGTATGGACGGCCGGGCCCGAAACTCTTTTTCCAGGTCTTCCCTTTATCGTATTTCCGGGTAATGTTGGAAACGACAATAGTTTGGCCGAACTGTACGAAACACTTTCAGAATTTTCCATTCTTTCAACCTTATAAATGATTGCCATGCGCAAACGCCATTTGTTGATAACTGGAACATTTTTGCTAACCTTATTACTCTATGTTGACAGAATTTGTATTTCTGTAGCAAAAGACCCTATCAGTAAGGAGTTGGAGTTAAGCGATGCTGCAATGGGCTGGGTGATGAGTGCCTTTGCGTTGGGTTATTCGCTCTTGCAAACTCCCGCTGGTATGCTTGCCGACCGGCTTGGTCCACGCAAAGTTCTCACTGCTATTGTAACGTTGTGGTCTGTCTTTACCACGCTCACCGCTTATGCCTGGAACTTTGTTTCCCTGCTTGTAATAAGGTTGTTATTTGGCGCAGGTGAAGCGGGTGCTTTCCCTGGCATCAGCCGTGCGGTATATTCATGGATACCTTTAAAAGAGCGTGGGTTAATTACAGGTATTAATTTTTCAGGAAGTCGTATCGGAGCTGCCTTTGCCCTACCGGCGCTTTCGGTTTTGATGGCGTATTGGGGATGGAAAAGCACCTTTTTCCTTTTGGGGGCAATCGGCGTAGTATGGGCGGTTGTTTGGTTTTGGCTATTCCGTGATAAGCCCGAAGATCACCCGGGCATAACAGCAGCAGAAAAAAATTATATCATTGAAAACCGCCAAACGACTGCGAAAGGTGTAACAAAGATATCGGTGCGCCAACTTTTTGCAAGTCGCAATATGTGGTTGGCGATGGTGCAGTATTTTTGCAGCAACTTTACGTTCTTTTTTGCGCTCACATGGTTATATCCGCATATTAAAAGGGAGTATCAGCTTGACAGTGTAGCAGCAGGCTGGTATGCGGCGTTGCCCTTTATAGCCGGCGCTTTGGGCAACTGGTTCAGCGGCTGGTGGGTAGATAGAATTTACAAAAGGGGCAACTGGCGTGCATCGCGGTTGAAACCGGCTACTGCTGGTTTTTTGTTGTCGGCAGCAGGGCTTATGGGCGGCGTTTTGATGACGGAGGTCAACGGTGCGATATTTTTTTTAAGCCTTGCTATTTTTGGCGCCGATATGACGCTGCCTCCATCCTGGAGCTTCTGCGTTGATATAGGCAAAGAAAATGCAGGAGCAGTATCTGGTAATATGAACATGGCTGGTAACCTGGGATCTTTTGTAACCTCGCTGGCCTTTCCTTATTTGCTGCTCTGGGCGGGTACACCCAACTTTTTTTTCTATGTAGCCGCCGCCTTAAGCGTTGTGGGCGCCCTGGTGTGGCAGCGCATGCATCCTGAAAAACCAGTTGGTCCGCAAGGCATCGAATCCAATTCATTTAGCAACAAACCGGCGTTTGCGCTGCGTGTTTTAAAATAATTTATATGCTGAAAGGAGTATGCATCGGAGCAGGGTATTTTAGCCGTTTTCAATACGAAGCCTGGAACCGTATGCCTAACGTAACAATAACGGCCGTGTGTAACCGGGACCAAAAACGGGCAAATGAAATGGCTGAGGCATTTGGCATTCCAGCTATTTATTCGTCGGTAGAGGAAATGCTCGAAAAAGAAAAGCCAGATTTTTTGGACATTATTACACCGCCCGAAACCCATTTTGAATTTTGCCGGCTGGCTTTGGAAAGAGGCATACCGGTAGTCTGTCAAAAGCCATTAGCGCCCACACTGGCAGATGCATCCAAAATTGTGGCTATGGCCCGCCAGCACATGGTACCGTTTATGGTACACGAAAATTTCCGCTTTCAACCCTGGTACCGCGAAATAAAAAAACTCCTGCAACAAGGCGCCATTGGCGATATCATTTTTTCGGCTTCCTTTCGAATGCGAATGGGTGATGGTTGGGGCAAGGATGCCTATCTGGACCGCCAGCCTTATTTCCGCAACATGCCCCGGTTGCTCGTATATGAAACCGGTATTCATTTCATTGATACTTTTCGATACTTGTTTGGAGAAGTTGATAGTGTATATGCTCAATTGAGAAAACTTAATCCGGTGATTAGTGGCGAAGACAGCGGGTTTATTCATTTTAACTTTGGCACCGGTGCCCGGGGGCTATGGGATGCCAGCCGGTACAACGAACCCAACTATGCAAACCCGCGGTACACATTTGGCCACCTGATCGTGGATGGCAGTGAAGGTACGCTTCGGCTGAATCCAGACGGAAAAATCACTATTCAAAAGCTGGGAGAATTGGAAGAAGAATATTTTTATGAGCCTTCCAAAGAAAATTTTGCCGGCGATTGTGTGTTTGCGCTGCAGCAACATTTCATTCAAAAGCTGATGGCTGGCGAAAGCTTTGAAACCAACGGAGAAGATTATTTACGCAACATTGTGGTGCAGGAAGCGGTGTACGAAAGCAGTGAATGCAACCAGCTGGTTACCATTGATTATTCAAGCCTAAAAGACATTTAGTTTTGGGAAAAGTTAGAACAGTTGCTTTTTGCGCCATTTCGGCAAACAAGAATTTCTACAACAATTCTACCCTACTGCCACAGGCAGAAAAAAGCTTTACCCTGCGCTAGGAGCAAATCTTTCTCAATCTGAATTGCATTTATCGCAACTAATTATAAATAGCACAAACAACTTAAAAAATGATTAAAAAAAATTATTCAAAAGCAGGTTTAGCCATATGGGCCTGCTTAATAATAACTGCTGCTTTGGCCCAGGAAACTAAAAGTCTCACCGAAATGGTCAATCAGCCGACGACTTATGCAGATAAAGTGGAGGCACCTGAATTGAAATTCAGCGATGTAAACCAGCGCTTGCCGAACGGAAACGGTCAGGTGACGATAGAAGGTGAATTAAAGCAATGGCATAAAGTAACGCTTACGCTGGAAGGTGCTTTTGCGCACGAACTGGATAAAGACCCTAACCCATTCACCGATTACCGCATGACCGTTCTATTCCGCCACGAGAGCGGTTCACCCACTTACACGGTTCCGGCTTACTTTGCTGCCGATGGCAATGCGGGCAATACCGGAGCAGACAGGGGCACCAAATGGCGGGCCCATTTATCTCCCGATAAAACCGGAAAATGGCTGTATACGATTTCTTTTATGAAGGGAAAAGATGTGGCTGTATCAAATACTGCAGGCGAACCCGTAAGACCATATGATGGCAAAACAGGAAGTTTTATGGTGGCAGCTACCGATAAAAAAGGGGCTGATTTGCGCAGCAAAGGAAGGCTGGAATATGTAGGCAAACACCACCTGCAGTTCCAGGGCAACAAACAATACTTTATTAAAGCAGGCGCCGACGCTCCTGAAACTTTATTAGCCTTTGAGGATTTTGATGCCACTTACACATTAAAAGTACCACTGAAAAAATACCAGCCACACCTGAATGATTATAGACCAGGCGATCCAACCTGGAAGAATGGCAAGGGTAAGGGCTTGATTGGTGCCGTTAACTATTTAGTCGCAAAGGGTGCTAATGCTTTTTCATTTCTAACCTACAATGCTGGAGGAGATGGCGACAATGTGTGGCCTTTTGTAAAACGCAATGAAAAACTTCATTATGACTGCTCTAAGCTTGATCAATGGGGGATTGTTTTTGACCATGCCCAACGCAAAGGATTGTTTCTCCATTTTAAAACACAGGAAAACGAAACCGATGACAACACAAGGGGAATTAACAAGGATACAGTTATAGCAGAAGCATTGGATGGAGGTGACTTGGGCCGTGAGCGCAAGCTATATTATAGAGAATTGATAGCCCGGTACGGATATCTGCTGGCGTTAAACTGGAACCTGGGAGAAGAAAATACGCAGTCGGTGCAACAGCGAAAGGACATGGCAGCTTACTTCCGCGAGAACGATCCTTATCGCCACAGCATTGTGATACATACCTTCCCGGAACAGCAGGAAATGGTATATAGGCCGCTACTCGGAAAGAATTCTCAATTAAAGGGAGTTTCACTTCAAAACAGCTGGAATAAATCCCATGAAAAAACGCTTTATTGGATAAAAGCGTCCGATAGTGCCGGTGTGAAATGGGTGGTGGCAAATGATGAACAGGGCAGTGCAAGCCAGGGCGTTCCTGCTGATCCCGGGTACAAAGGTTTTGACGCCGAAAAAATTGGCTATGACCTGCATGATATACGCAAGCAAACACTTTGGGGAAATATTATGGCTGGTGGTGCTGGTGTGGAATATTATTTTGGCTACAGCCTGCCGGAAAATGACCTGGTACTGGAGGATTTCCGCAGCCGGGACCAATCCTGGAATTATTGCCGACATGCCATTCAGTTTTTTCAAAACTATCCCGTTTCGTTTTGGCAGATGACTAACCGCAATGACCTGATTGAAAACCCTACAGGCGCAAAAGAAAAGTACTGCCTGGCTAAAGAAGGAGATATCTATCTTGTTTATCTGGGCTACGTATCCACATCATCATTGGATCTGTTAAATGACAAAGGAACATATACCGTGCATTGGTATAATCCCCGCACCGGAGGTGCCTTGCAAATAGGTTCAGTTCAGAAGGTAAGTGGAGGAAGTGTTGTGCAGTTGGGTAATCCGCCTGGAAAAGCAGGAGAAGACTGGCTGGTGGTGGTTCGAAGAAAGTAAGCGGAACTACGCAAGGGATAAATAAAGAAACCCTGCAGAAAAATTGACCTGCTGGACTTTTTTGGTTCAGGAATTTTAGATAGCCAGGGTCAGGGATTCTGTAAGCGTCTATATGGGTTTTGCATAGCAGGTGCGACTCCTATGCAAACACTCTGCAGTGTAATATTCTTTCGTATTCATACTTGAGATTTCTAAAAATATTGTTTGCTGCAGGGGTGTACAATTTCAGTGGTTCAATTTTAGTTGTCTGGAAACAAGAATATCCTTTTTAGTTGCTCAATCATACATACTAGGTCTACCTCGCCAACTTTAAGTTCTTAAAGGACTAAGTTTGTTTTCCTTGTGGGGCCCATTAAAGGTATTTCTAAAAAAATATTAACGAGCGAAAGAGTATTCCTGGTTTATGTATTTCGCTAGTCCTTACGGGAGGTGTGGCCAATAAGTCCGTGACACAGGATGGATTTCTTGGCATGCCAGATTAAATGAAAATTCAATTTTAGAATAATTATGAAAATTAGATGTTCAAAGTTTTTTAAAATTGGCTGCTCAGGCTTTTTATCGCTGATGCTGCTATTTTCCTCAGAACTGTTGTTTGCACAAAATGCGAATAGCCCTGCGATAAGCGGTGAGTTAAAAAAGTGGCACAAAATAACCCTCACTTTTAATGGACCTGAAACTTCCGAGCAGGAAATGCTGAACCCTTTTATGTCTTATCGGTTAGATGTATACTTTACCCACACAGAGACTGGTAAAACTTTAAAGGTTCCGGGATATTTTGCTGCAGATGGCAATGCAGGCGAAACCTCTGCAACAGCTGGTAACAAGTGGCGGGTGCACCTGTCTCCTGATCAAACAGGAACCTGGAGTTACAAAATCGACTTTAGAGTAGGAAACTGGCAGGCAGTGAGCGAACGTAAAAATTCCGGAGCAAGCGCTGGCTTTATGGACGGGGCTACCGGCTCTTTTGTAGTGGCGAAAAGCGATAAAACAGCCAATGACAACCGTGCAAAAGGTCGTTTGCAATACGACGGAACCCGTTATTTGAAATATGCCGAAACCGGCAAACCCATGCTAAAAGTTGGTCCCGATTCGCCTGAGAATTTATTCTCTTATGATGATTTTGATGGCACATTTCACAACGATGGCCACAAAGATAATCTGGTAAAAACCTGGGCAGCTCATTTAAAAGATTGGAAAGAGGGTGACCCAACATGGAAAAATGGAAAAGGAAAAGCAATTATCGGTGCAGTTAATTACCTGGCGTCAAAAGGAATGAATGTGTTCTCTTTTCTAACCTTGAATATAAAGGGCGATGATCAAAATGTGTTTCCTTTTGTAGATTACAATACCTATGACAGATTTGATTGCTCAAAATTAGATCAGTGGGAAGTGATATTCGAACATGCCGACAAAAAGGGTATGTTCCTGCATTTTAAATTGCTCGAGCAGGAGTGCCAGGGTTTATTGGATAACGGTGCTATTGGTGCAAATACGCGGCTTTTTTACCGTGAAATACTGGCACGTTTCGGACACCATTTATCGCTTAATTGGAATCTTGGAGAGGAATCAGGCGACTGGGCAAAAGATCACGTTACACCACCAATGAATACCACGCAACGATTGGCCGCCGCGGAATATTTTTATCAAAACGATCCATATCGTCATCACGTGGTCATTCATAATCCGCCCATTTTCAATGATATTTTGGTTCCGGGCAACAAGTATTCAGGCGTCTCTTATCAATTAGGAACAGACCACTTTCAAAACGTTCATGAAACAGTTTTAAAATGGTTGAATCTTTCAAAACAAGCTGGTAAACAATGGGCCATTTCGATGGATGAACCAGGCGGGGCACAAAATGGTTTACTTACGGATGTCGAAGATCCAAAACATGACAGTGCAAGAATCAACAGCCTCTGGGGCTCATTTTTAGCCGGGGGCTGGGGAAATGAATTTTACTTTGGATATGCACACCCACATTCTGATTTAACCTGCGAAGACTTCCGCTCCCGGGATTTGTTTTGGAACCAATGCAAATACTTGCTCGATTTTTTCGAAGAAAATAAAATACCGGTAGCCGATACAGATAATTACACCAACCTTGTACAACTAGGAGATTACTGCCTGGCGACCCCTGGAAAAAAGTACATTGTTTTTCTTAGAAACGGAAGTGGTACTATCAATCTTGAAAACCAAAGCGGTGCATTCAATATAAAATGGTTTGATCCCCGCAACGGCGGCAAACTTCAGAATGGACCTGTTAAGAGCATCGACGGTGGTAAAGTGCAAAAATTGGAGCAACCACCATCAGACCCAACAAAAGATTGGGTAGTGCTTTTGGAAAAAAAATAAGTTTTTGCTATCACAACAAAGTTTAGTTATAACATTTTTAAATAATCATGAAAACAAAATTGCTTCTTGTTCTTTTTATCAGTCTGCTTCCAATCATTGTATTGGGGCAGGATATTGTTGTATTCTATGATGTTACCAAACCTAAATGTGAATTTGCTGCGAGGGATATTAAAACTGCCCTTGAAGCAAAAGGACATACAGTGATATTCCGCAAGCTTTCAGACCTCAAAAAAAACCATAATAAGAAAAAAATTGTCATTGCCCTGGAGAGTGATCAAAAGATAAAAACGCTTTTTTTATCACATGGTGGCGCTGAAGTAAAAAAACTTGGCGAGCAGGCATATGCCCTGCGCACAACAACGAAACCTTCTTTGAGCTATTGGATAATGGGAGGTGATGACAACGGCGCCATGTACGGAGGATTACAGATCGCCGAAAATATCAAGTTTGATGGACTTGCAAAGTTGTATAATTTAGAGAGTTCCCCTTTAGTAAAAAAGCGGGGGATAAAGTTCAATATTCCACTTGATAAAAGAGCTCCAACATATGAAAGCGATAATGGAGGAACTTCTCACAAGGTTGCCATAGAGCATGTATGGGATATTTCATTTTGGCAGGAATACTTTGATGAAATGGCTCGTAACCGGTTTAATGTTCTTTCGTTATGGAACCCTCATCCATTTACATCCATGGTAGATATGGAAGAAAAGTACCCGGGCATAGCCATTAACGACGTTGAAGGATATGATGGTTTTAAGAAAAAGATGAGCATTCAGGAGAAAATAAAATTCTGGCAGGATGTAATGGCTTATGGACGAAACAGGGGCTTTGAGATTTACTACTGCACCTGGAATGTTTTTCTTTGGAATGCAAAAGGGAAGCACGGACTGGAAGAAGATCCATTCAATAAAAAAACTTTAACCTATTTAAAAGAAGCCACCATAAAATTTTTGGAGACTTATCCCGATGTTTCTGGTTTGGGTGTAACAGCCGGTGAAAACCTGAACGCATTAAAAGGTAAAAATGAAGAATTAATTAAGTGGACATGGGATGCTTATGGAGCAGGAGTATTAGAATATGCAAACGCTCACCCAAACCGAAAATTGGTGTTTTTTCATCGTCAACACTATGGCAATGTAGAAAATATTATAAGAGGATTTAAGCCACTTCAAAATATTCCAAATGTTGTTTTTGATGTTTCGTTCAAATACTCAATGGCCCATGTAATTTCAACTGTAAAGCCAGATTGGTGGGAAAATGGCTTTCTGTCAGAGATAAAAAAGAATAGCATAAAAACCTGGCTGGAATTACGCACCGATGATTTTTATTTTCTGCACTGGGCCGATCATCAATTTGTTCGTGATTTTGTAAAGGCATTGCCGGAAGATGAGTTGTTGGCAGGTACTTTTTTAGGTGCCGATGGCTGGGTGCCTTCAAGGGTATTTACTACTAAAGATACTTATTACAAAAATAAAAATGCACTCGAAATACAAAAGCAATGGCTGTTTTATAAGCAGTGGGGACGGCTGATGTACGACCCCAATACTTCAAATGAATTGTTTCAAAATCATTTGAGTTATAAATATCCCGAGGTAAATTCAGAGCGATTGTTTGAAGCCTGGTCAAAAGCATCGAGGGCTTTGCAAATAGCCAACGAGCAGGTAACCGGTTTTGCAGTGGATAGAAAGTACAGAAGCAGGCGGCTTGATTTTCAGTGGTGGCCCGAAATGTACACTTCTAACGATTATTTTTACAACATAGATAAAACGCAGTATGCGATGCCGGTAAACGGTTCGAACCTTTGCAATTTTTACGAAACAGCAAAAGACAGTTGCGGCAATAAAATATCAGCAATTGAAACAGCAAATAAAATTGAACAACTTGCTAAGGAAGCAGAAGCAATTATCAGTTCCTTGAGTTATAAAAATAATACGGAACTTAAACTGAACATGCAGGATTTAAAGGCTATGGTGAATTTGAGCCTGTATAATGCTTATAAAAACAGGGCAGCAGTTCATTTAATTAAGGGTAATAAACCATTAGCCAGAGATGCCATTGGAACAGCATACTGCTATTGGAAACGATACACAACAATTATGGATGGAATGTATCACCCAGTTGATACCCAGCGAAACTGGGATTTTAAAAAATCCGACTGGCATGATGTAGACGATGAGGTGCTAAAGGATTACATTGATTTGGGTGGTACAGGTAAACCAAACTGCCCTAATTAGTTGATTAAATCTTTTATGATCTCAAAAAAAATATTAACCCGGCAAAAGGGTATTGAATTTTAAATTTAGAAATCATGAACATGAAGACAGTTTTCCTTTTCTTATTAACGGTTATCGCTGTTTCTGCCCGTGCAAATGACATTGGCATTGGCTTTAATAAACAATCGGGAAAGGCGGAATTCGCAGCTAATGAAATAATGAATGCCCTGAAGGAGAAACAAATACAATCTCTTACCTATCCCGTTTCTGAATTTGCCAGGATGCCTGCCAATCATATCAATATTATCTTAATCAGCAAAAGCGATAAAATTGCTTCTGACATTATTAAAAAGGCAGGTATAAAAAACATTGCCAACTTAAAAGAGGAAGGGTTTGTAATCCATAAAGCGGGAAAGAATCAGAAAACAATTTATGTGTTGGGATATGATGAAGCAGGAACTATGTATGGAGGCCTTGAAATAGCTGAGATTATTAAGATTAAGGGAATTGATGCTGTGCAAAATCAGTTGCAGAATGCCTACATGAAAGTTCGCGGGACCAAGTATAATATTCCGCTCGACATGCGCAGCCCAACTTATACTGAACCTAGCGATGCAGCGCAAAAAAACATGGCTGATGTTTGGGATTTTGAATTCTGGAAGGAATTTATAGACAACCTTGCCCGTAACCGTTACAATCTCATTTCCCTATGGAACATGCATCCGTTTCCATCGATGGTAAAAGTTCCTGAATACCCCGATGTGGCTTTGAATGATGTAAGGAGAAGCACGGGAAACTGGAAGGAAAATTATTCACTGAATGGCTGGGGCTTTGATGCACCGGAGATAATGAAGAGCTATGAAGTGCTTAAAAAAATGACCATTGAAGAGAAGATAGAATTCTGGCGAAAAATAATGGCCTATGGCAAACAGCGCAATGTGAAATTCTATGTGGTAACTTGGAATATATTTGTTTACGGGGTGGAAGGCAAATATGGCATTAACGACAAACTTGAAAATCCGGTTACTAACGACTATTTCAATAAGAGTGTAAAACAGATGGTGCTTACTTATCCTGACCTTGCCGGCATTGGACTTACAACCGGTGAAAACATGTACGATTATTCTGCCACTCAAAAAGAAGAGTGGGCTTATGCAACTTATGGCCAGGGTGTATTGGATGCACTAAAACAACAACCTGACAGAAAGATTGACTTTATACACCGTCAGCATCAAACCAAAGCAACAGAGATTTCGAAAATTTTTAAAGACATCATCAAAAATAAGAACATCAATTTTCTGTTCAGCTTCAAGTATGCACAGGCGCATGTTTACAGTTCTGTTAACCAGGTTTTTCACCAGGAATTTGTAAAAGATATTCAAAGCGAAAACTATAAAACCTTATGGACACTTCGCAACGATGACAATTTCTATTTCAGATGGGGGGCGCCAGATTTTGTAAGAGAGTTCATTAAAAATATTCCCTACGAAGTGTCCGAAGGTTACTACTACGGTTCAGACCAATATGTGTGGGGCCGTGACTTTTTAAGCAAAAATATTACGGGCAAAAGCCAGCTTGAATTTGAAAAGCATTGGTATCAATGGATGTGCTGGGGACGACTTGGATACAATCCCAACATGACCAATGAACGTTTTATTTCTGTCATTCAATCCCGGTTTCCTTCCACAGATGCACAGGAGATGTTCAATGCATGGCAAAGTGCATCTATGATTTATCCGCTCGTTACAGGATTTCATTGGGGAGCGCTCGATTTCCAGTGGTACATTGAGTCGGGTCAGTCGCAACCAGCGGTAGCAAAAACGCCATCGGGATACCACGATGCTACAAACTTTATCAATCAGCAAACGCATAAAGGAACAGGTAATATGTCTATCACGGATTATGTTAAGGGCTTTCTTTCAAACAGCCCCGTTAAAGGAATTACACCTTTGCAGGTTGCCGAAAACATCATTAAAAATGCCGATATCGCTTTAAGCTGGGCCAACAAACAAAGCCAATCCAAAACCACTGAGCTGCAGATTACAATTGATGATATAAAAGCAATGTCGTGGTTAGGTAAGTATTATGCACACAAAATAAACGCCGCTAATTATTTGGCACTATTCAGGGAAACACTTCTAAAGGAATGGCAAACCAAAGCATTAGAGCAGTTAAATATTTCTGCGGGATATTGGAGACATTACGCTACGATAGGTTTATCTAATTACCACAATCCATTATGGACAAACAGGGTAGGTTATGTTGATTGGAAAAAGAATTTTCAATGGGCATTGTACGAAGTCACATCCAATGGCGGAAAATTAAACGTACCCTCTATGCAAGCAACACCAGGGGGCACCATTCTGGAGGCTGAAGATGTGGCTGGCAATCCATCGTTGATCGATACTAAACTTAAAGGATTTACCGGAAAAGGCTACGTGGGAGGTGGAGATGGACATGAAAGGCAGCAGTTGAATTGGAATTTTGAAGCGCCGGAATCTGGAAAATATACATTGGAGTTACGGTATACTTTAAATCGTAATGATGTGTCGCCTTTTGTATTAAACATTAATGGAAAAAAGGTTGGAGATATTGAAGTCTGGAGTACCGGAGCTCCCGGCACCTGGGTGTGGGAACGGGTTACAGTAAATCTTGAAAAGGGCAAAAATACCATTGACATTTCTCCGGAGAGATTTGTATTAATGGATCATCTGAATGTTATAAGAAATTAATGGAGATTATTAAGTATTCACTATCTGGCATACAAAGCGAAACTGAATTATGAAAATAAAAGCTACAATCGAAAAAGTTCCTGGTGGAATGATGGTGATTCCACTAATTATTGGCGCCCTTGTAAAAACATTCTTTCCTGGGATAATTACTATCGGGGGTTTTTCTACAGCAATAGCCACCAACCCCCTGGCAATTTTGGGTGTATTTCTGGTTTGTATCGGAGCAGGTATGGACTTCAAAGCTGCACCGAAAGCTTTAAAAATTGGGGTGGTACAAACCATTACAAAATATGGAGTCGCCGTTGCTGTAGGATTATTGGTGAGTTATTTTTTTGGAGAAACTGGCTTTTTGGGCATATCATCCTTAGCATTTATAGCTGCTATGTCGAGCACAAACGGAGGCTTATACACAGCTCTTACTGCAGAATTTGGGACAAAAGAGGAAGTCGGGGCAATAGCAGTACTTTCCATCAAGGATGGGCCCTTTCTTACGATGATTGCTCTGGGTACCGCCGGACTTGCATCTATTCCATTTATGACATTACTTGGCGTGATATTACCACTGTTAATTGGTGTGATACTAGGTAATCTTGATAGTGAAATGCGGACTTTTCTTTCAAAAGCCGGAATGGTAATGATTCCATTCTTTGCCTTTGGCCTGGGTTGTGGCATCAACCTGCAAACGATTTATATGGCTGGCTTTTCCGGTCTGTTATTAGGATTATTAACGGTTATTATCTGTGGTTTTTTTACTGTATTGACGGACAAATTATCGGGTGGAACCGGTGTGGCTGGCGCGGCAAACGCCAGTGCTGCAGGTAACGCAGTTGCTACCCCTGCCGCTGTGGCAATGGTTGATCCATCATTAGCCGGAACTGCTGCTGTAGCTACGCCTCAGGTGGCTGCTGCTGTAATTATTACTGCTTTGCTGGTTCCGGTTTTAACGGCCTATGTAGCACGAAGAAATAAAAGAAAATTAGAAACTTTATCAATTGCTGAAAAGAATGAAAATTGTGATAGCCCCCGACTCATTTAAAGGAAGTTTATCCGCATTTGAAGTTGCAAAATCGATACAAAGAGGAATTGCGAATGCTGATGAAAATATTGAAACCATTATTGTTCCACTAGCAGATGGGGGTGAAGGAACTGTTCAAGCATTGATTGATGCTTCAGGGGGTAAAATAGTGGAAGTTACAGTTCATGATCCCTTATTTAGGGAGATAAGATCTTTTTATGGAATTATGGGCGATGGACAAACAGCAGTAATTGAAATGGCGGCAGCTTCAGGTCTTCCCTTATTAACGCTTAATGAACGAAATCCGCTCAAAGCAACAAGTTACGGAACAGGCGAATTGATAAAAGATGCTTTGGATAAGGGATGCACCAATTTCATCATTGGTTTAGGCGGAAGTGCTACGAACGATGCTGGTTGCGGAATGGCCCAGGCCTTGGGTGTCAGGTTTTTTAACGAAAATGGCGATGTAGTT
>JANPIJ010000091.1:0-12669 GCA_031424955.1 Ferruginibacter sp.
ATTGCTTTGATGATTTTTTTTATTACTGCCTGAACTACTACCCAAACGACCGCATGGCTTTGCTGGGTAGGTGCAATGGATAAACCAAAGCTGAGCATTAAGATTATGATAAACTTTTTCATACTGTAACATTAATTGTTGTCAAATAATCGCCCTATAATTTCCTGTACGTTGTTGTGCCCATTTTCAATAGCTTATTAACCGGATCAAATGATAGCATTCTTCCATTATTATTTATGAATATTGTTTTTGGTCCCGGATCATAGTTACCCGTCCAGTGGATGATTTTATATGCAGGTTCACGCTTAAGATCATCATTGAAATAAGTAACATGCGTTCGCCTGGTAATAGAATAGGTTTCGCTGCCATGCTCCACTAACAGCTCAATCAATAATGTATCGATGGATTCGTTGAATTCGGTCTTCCAGGATGAAATGTATGTACCCGGTATAAAATCTTTGATACTGTCAGTTTTCAATATTCCAGCGCAACTAAGGATCAGGAGAATGGTAATGGTGAATAAGCAATTCATTTTCATAACAAATCTTTTTAATTGTTTAATGTGGCCTCATCTCGGCAGCCAATACTGAAATGCCTTTTTGAATACTGCCATATTTTTTGGCGTACTGCATCATTTTTACTTTTTCAGTTTCCTCGGTTGTATAGGCTAAGTATTCCTCCAGCGACACTTCGGTTCGGTAAACACGGGACAGTATACCTCCCAATGAAATAAATACCTCTTTATACTTTTTTGTAGGATCATTGGCCTTGTTGACCGAAAGCACTAACGCCTTTTCTTTTTCTGTCAATCCTAGTAATTCCTGTATCTGATCAAACTTGTTTTGATATTTAGATTGATCAAGTAATATCTTGCAATCACTGTTATTGATAATTGCCTGTTTCACTACAGTTGATGAAATAATGTCCTCCACTTCCTGGGTGACCACAATGGCTTCACCAAAAAACTTTCTCACTGTTTTGAACAGGTACTTGATATATTCCGCCATGCCTTCTTTGGCAATGGCTTTCCAGGCTTCTTCTATCAGGATCATTTTTCTGATGCCTTTAAGCTTGCGCATCTTGGATATAAATACTTCCATGATGATCAATGTAACCACCGGGAAAAGAATGGGATGGTCTTTGATATTATCCAGTTCAAAAACAATAAAACGTTGTTGTAGTAAATCCAGGTTTTCCGTGGCGTTTAACAAATAATCAAATTCACCACCCTTGTAGTAAGGTCTTAGTACATAGAGAAAGTTGGTAACGTCAAAATCTTTTTCCTTCACCTTATCCTGCTCCAGAACTCCTACAAATTCATTTTGAAGAAATTCATAAAAGGAATTAAAACCGGGGAATACATTTTCATTTTTAGCCAGATGCTCATAATACAATTGCAGCGCATTCGATAAAGCCACATACTCGCTTCTACCAAATGTTTCATTATCTTTTTTCCAAAGTGCCAACAACAGTGTTTTTATGCTTTCTTTCTTTTCCGTATCCAATAAATCTCTTTCGCCGATGTAAAAAGGATTGAATCGGATGGGTTCCTTTTCCGAATAGGTGAAATAGTAACCATTCACCATATCACATAAACCTTTGTAACTATGGCCCACATCCACCAACACAACATGGGTTCCCTGTTCGTAATAACTTCTAACCATGTGATTGGTGAAAAAACTTTTACCGCTTCCGGATGGTCCAAGAATAAATTTGTTCCTGTTGGTACAGATTCCTTTTTTTACTGGCTCGTCACTGATATCGACATGCACGGGTTTACCAGTTAACCGGTCGCCCAGCCTGATTCCTACGGGGCTTAACGAACTTCTATAGTTCGTTTCGAGGTTAAAAAAGCAGGTAGCTTGTTCCGCGAACGTATCAAACGTGTCGTTCATCGGAAAATCAGCAGCATTACCCGGTATGCCCGCCCAATGGATTTGCGGAGCACCCGACAGCTCCTGTTTCGGTACCGCATCCATTTGGGCAAGCGCACTTGATACCAGGTTTTTTACATCCTTTAGTTTTTCTTTGTCATCTGTCCAGACAAGGATATTGAAATGAGCTTTAATAGGCAACCTTTGCTGACTGACGGCTTCATTCAAAAAGTCATTGGTAGCATCTCGCGAAATTGCATTTTCCCTTGAATAAGCCGATAGAGATTGCAGGCGAAGCCGCTTACTTTCTAATTTTGAAATAGTCTTTTGTGCATCTTCAATAAACACATACTGGTTATAAATATGGCTGCAGGGCAATAGCTGGCCAAGGGTAGAAGCAAAGCCGATGCTAAATTTTGTTTTATCCGTGGAATATTTATCATAATTGATGCGGGAGCCACATAAAGCCGGCAGCTCACTTGCATCTGCCAAAGTATATAGCTGGCAGTGCTGATTGCCCACCCGTACACCTTCATCGAATGTTATATCCTTAATCAGTAATTCATCATTGCTTTCGGATAAAAAGCAATACCGTTCAATTAGTCCTGCTTTACCTTCCTGGCTTTGCAATTCGTCATCTGTCAAACGCCTTAACTGAATGAATCCACTATCTTCCAATATACGTTTGAACTGTCCGCAACTATCTAAAAAATCCTGCACCATCTGTGGTTTGATTGTTTCTTCCGGTACAATCGAATTGCGTAGCAGCGTTGAAAATAATGAGCTGGAAGCTTTCCTGTTGGCGGTTTTTTTTGTCAGCATAATATAACAGTGGTGGTCCAAAAATGGACGCTCATTGAAAAAACGGTCACTGCTTCGGGAAAGAAAGCTGTTGTCATCTTTTATAAAATCAGGCTCGTATTTACTATCTACAAACCAATCCTGTTTGTGAAAGACAGAATGCCTGGGTAGCACCTTAATTGCCTTAATCCAAACCTGGTGAAACGCTTCATATTCCTGGTCGGATAGTGTGAATATTTCAGGTAGCGTGGCTTCAAACGCAACCGTAATGTCACCCATCTTAGATAAAATGCAATCATGCTCTACGCCTTTAATGGGTACTATGTTTTCCAGTTTCCTTTCCATAGAAAAATTGTTTTCTTGAATTTGATTTCACTAAAGATGGGACACTCCGTTTGGCGATCTTTTTCATCATGCCATATTCACCGTGTGTGTTACTTAGCCGGTAGATGTAAATGAATAATAGTGTGCCTGCAATGCCGATTACTCCCACGCAAATAAAGGTGTTTAGCCCAATGATATACATAATGGCAAACAGTATTAGCAAAGCAATTAGACCTCCTCCGAGATACCAGATATACTGTGCTTTCAGGCCTTTGAATTCAATGCTTTTATTAATGCCTTTGTTGATTTGATAAACACTGTTTGCCATAATAATAAGTATATAATTATACTCCAAAAAAGCTTTTAATCACGGTTACCACCACTACCAAAAAGACACAACTACCGAACCATGCCGCAGCAACTTTTCCTGTGTCCGGATCGCCGCTGTTCCATTTTTGATACACTTTTACAGCACCAATTAATCCAACAATCGCACCCACGGCGTACATAAGATTGGTGCCAGCGGCGAAATAACTTCTTACCTGTGTATTGGCTGCATTGATGCCGGCAGTACCACTTTGAGCATTGCTCAATAGTGTAACAAAATTTGCGGCTGCCATTAGTAACATTTGTTGCATTTGTTTTCTGTTCATTTTCACAATTTTCATAGACTTAATTTTGAAAGTTTAAAAAAGGCTCCACACACCTCATTTATTCCAAAGCACACTTACCTCATCCACATTGAGATGCATGGAGCAATAGTTTTTGCATTCCGATATAATAAAATTGTTGATGTTATCCGTATGGATACTATCCTTTAGTACAGGATAAAGCTGCAATTGAAGTTGTAAAGACAGTAATAATTCTTCCCTTGGGAAATTCCTGGTGGCTCCGTTTTTTATCAGGGTTTGTAAACTTAAAAGCAGATCAGCCACTGAATCATTTTGATTCGGTTCGTCTGCTATATCTTTCTCCTTTTCTTCAACATCTTTCTTTTCTGTTTGAAGATGGCGATTTGTTGAAGAACCAGTGAACGTTGGTTTAATTTTCAATAACTTGTTTTGCAGGTCATTACGATAGTAAGCGACCAATACAAACCCATAGTATATAAATACGATAATGGTTATGGCATTTACATAGCTTGCCCAGCTAATATTGTTTAACATACTTCACGATTTTCAATTTCACAAAAACAATACAGGCCCTTAGTTAATTTTTATTTAGCGGGGCTGGTAAAAGTAGCACGCCTGAATAAACTAATAAGGTTATTCAATGAAAAACATAAGGCCACAATGCCGAATAGTATCAAACTTATAACCGGCACCGTTTGATCAAATGTTGAGTAATTATACCGCTCCTCATCATTAACGAAAAAGACTAGTAAAGAGAACGATAACATAGAGACGCCTGCCATATTCAATATCGGCTCAATCAAATAATTAAATTCCCTTTTATATTTATAATTACTGAATAATATTATTGCTATACCAGCAATTGCCAGTATTGAATGGATGGCACCATGCGGAAGGCCTAACAAAATATAGAGTAAATAAAAACCTCCTAAATGTTGTCCACTGATTAACACTAATAAAAAGCAGGAGATCAGCGTTATGGGGTGACTGATGATTTTTATCGTTTTCATAACTGTAGTTTTTAATTGCATGGTCCATTACTTTTGCCGGCATATCCTTTTACTCCGGGAATTGTAATATTGGATGATTCTGCACCTCCAGGTTTCTTCATTTCTAATAATTTTTGATACAATCCCTGTGGTGTAGCAGTTCCATACGGGGCGGCACCACCCGGTATATTATACTTTTGAATTGTAATTTGATTGCCCCCCCTTTTATAATTGAAAATATCCAGGGCAAAATCTGTACAATTATAATCGTCTATATCATACTTTATAAAGTTAGCTAAATTTTGCATGTGAGTCAAGGTGCTTTGCAATTGCTCAGGTGTTAAATTCATTGTTAACGATGCATTAAATTCATGTTCAAAATTATCAACAAACTTGCCAGCGATGGGTGCCGGGGTGAGAAAAGTCTTCCAACCCTGCATGGGGTAGAATCCTATATTTTGCTGAACGCTTTGAGTGCCGTTTGTCTTTGAGATTTGAATAAACGTATGACCAGGCGACCTATTTCCCCACGCAAAGAAAGCATTTGGATCATTATCGACTGGTATGTCTGTTAAGATCTTTATTGTGCAGTTTGAACCTGCATCCGGGATATTACTAAAGCATTGAAGATACTTTTTTAGGTCAATTGGTGTTAAATCTTCAGCGGGTTCATAGTCTATCCATATTGACTGTTGTTCCACGGGAGTAATTCCTCCGCCACCTCCGCCTCCGGACATATCAGAATAGTATCCTCCAACTCCGCCGCCTCCCGGATCACCATTATTAAAAAAACTGGTAAAATTAAACCAGTCAGAATATGTCGAGCCATTGTTTCCTGACGGATATGATGCAATCACAACCACATCAGGGAGCGTTGTATAGGGTACCTCTACCACGTTAGCTACCGGCGCTTGAATATTTTTCTGAAGATGAAAAGCTACTATATATCCATCCTCGATGCGGGATTCTGTCAACAGGTTGCTATTTAACGAGTAAATAAATAGGTTGCCATTAAATTTTGTACTGGATTGTGAGGAGCCAGCTTCCTTGTCTTTATCAATATGGATAATCCTGCCGGTTGAAAACTTTTCGTCACTTAGAATTTTCAGCACAACAAAATCAGTCCTCCTGCTTTTATTACTGAATGGTATTCTTACAATTGAAAATTCATGTTGCTTATAATTTGTAATGGATACATGATTGAAATCCAGTTGTTGAAAATCATTCTCAGCCATACTATCTTTCAGTTGAACTTTGATTAGTGTTAGTAATGAGTTGTTGTTTTGATCGGATGTAGTTTCCTTTTTGCAGGAAAATAAAATCACCAGTAATGTGGAAACGAAAAGTAAGTGCTTCATAGTAGTATACTTTTGTGATTATAAAATTACGATGGTAAGGAGGTGCCCAGAATTAAAATATTTTAAGAAATTAATATTTTTTCTTTTTTTAAATTGCTTAGGCTTACTTCAGTAATACCCAGGTAAGATGCAAGAAATTTGGACGGAACACGAAGTATTAAATCCGCATGATGCTTCATCAGGTACTTATATCTCTCCGGTGCTTTTTGCATCCGCATTGAATAGAGTCTTTGTTCGCTTAGCGTATAGTATCGCTGAAGAACTACCCTTCCTACGAAATTGAATTCCATGAAATTTCGGTAAATGAATTGAAGTTCCTCGTAAGTGATATAGTGCAATGTGCAATCTTCCAACACCTGGATTGCCTCATAACTTACTGTTTGATTAAAAAAACTTTCTACACTCAATATCACGTCTCCTTCCTTCATAAACCAGGAACTTACTTCCTTATCATCAATCAGGTAAAAGCATCGAAGCAACCCTTTGTTTATGAAACAGATATCCTTGCTGGTGTGCCCGATTTTTAAAAGGAAGTCCTTTTTACTGAGGTTTTTAGTCTTAAGATTTGTGGCCAGGTATTCCGTTAGTTTATCGGAGAGGGGATAAATAGAATTTAAAAATGCTAATAACTCTTCCATACCAAATAGATTTATGCCCGACAGGGACGGTTAAAAAATAATCTGGTATAAAGGAATCAGGGCAGGTTTGCCGGAGTAGGAGTGTTAAGTTAGGGTTGCAATTCTTTGGGATCAATATCTAAAGCAGATGCAATTTTAAGCAGGGAAAAATAAGTAAAATTAACTCTTCCTCTTTCCATTCGGGAAACCTGGCTATAATCAACGGCACATTTAATGGCCAGGTCTTCGATAGTCATTTTTTGAGCCTTACGACATTTTCTTATTTTTTCTCCTACTACAGTTGCACATTCCCATTCTGATAGATTTTCTCCCTTAGAATTTTTAATCACAGTACAAAGTGAAGGGAATATGAATTAGTAAAAAAGGGATTATAAGCAATAATTTATTTCCTTTAGATGCGACCAAATTTTTTTTGAAGAAATGATTATCTGGTACGGGATGAGTAATAGCATCATTGTTTGAGTTAAAATTTTCAGGTACTACTTTTCGGCGCAATTATACAAAGGGAGAATTTATTTTATTTCGAAACATTAAGCCACGCAACTTTTCCTAATAAGTGCTTTTATATAGTTTTATTTTTTCTCCCTATCTCAAAAACTATTTTTTATATTTTGCAATTTTGGTATACCCTTCGAAAAGTAACTTTGATGGAAGAACTGGGTTAGTAATAGTTTTTTGCAAAGGTTTTTATCAGGAAAATCACATCTAATCAGGAAGTGCTAGGTTTCGGTTTTAAAAATTTGAACTTAAATAATTTTAACCAACAGGGAGTATGATATCTTAAATCTCCAACCATTGGTTGGAAATTTAAATCAACGGCAAATTAATCAAAAGATAATTAATCTTGTCATTTGCCTGGGCAAGCATTAAATCAACAACACTAAACATGAAACTGAACGAACAGCATCAAATAAAATTTATAGCAGAAATTAAGGCCAAAGTGCGCCAGGCACAGTACGAGGCGTTAAAAGTAGTAAACATTCATTTAATTAATCTGTACTGGGAACTGGGAAAATCAATTGCTGAAAAGCTGGCAGTGGGATGGGGCAAATCGATCGTATTAACCTTGTCCAAAGAATTAAAAAATGAATTCCCTGAAATGACCGGTTTTTCCACCAGTAACCTGTCGTACATGGTTCAATTGTACAACGAATACCACCAGGATGAAAATCTCCAACCATTGGTTGGAGAAATTAGCTGGAGCAAACACCTGGTAATATTATCAAAATGCAAAGACAGCCAGGAGCGGAGGTTTTATATTCTGGCCACTAAAAAATTCGGCTGGACAAAGGATGTGCTCATCCACCAGGTAGAAAATAAAAGCTTCGAAAAATACCTGCTCAACCAAACGAATTTTGATGCAGCCCTGCCTGATACAATAAAGCAACAAGCTTCGCTGGCAGTAAAAGATAATTATACATTCGATTTCTTAAACCTTGCCAGTGAACATTCTGAAAGTGAATTAGAGCTGGCCCTGCTTCAAAACATCCGCCAGTTTTTACTGGCTATGGGTACCGATTTTACCTTTGTAGGCAACCAATACCGCATAAGCGTAAATGATAAGGAATACAAGATAGACCTGCTGCTATTCCACAGAAAGCTCCTTACCCTCATAGCCGTGGACCTCAAAATTGGTGAGTTCGAACCGGAGCACAAGGGCAAAATGGAATTTTACCTGAGTGTACTAAACGATACCGTAAAACTACCGCACGAAAACCCGGCTATTGGTATTATTATCTGCAAAAGTAAAGATCGCACCATTGTAGAGTACGCGTTAAAAACAGCCAGTTTACCAATTGGTGTAGCCACATATACCATTACTGACCGCCTCCCTGCGGCCTACAAGGAACTATTACCGGCAGCAGCAGAAATTTCTCAAAAACTACAGGCTTTCCTGGCTGAAAAATAATATCCTGTTTATAAAATACAAACCTGGTATAAAGCAGTGTCGGTAGAATATTTCCCCCTAACTTTCAATTACAATACATGAGGCAGCAACTTTAAAATGCAGTCAAGGGGTGATTCTCCATACCGTGTGGCCAGGTAATATATGTAAATTCCCTCCCTCATTTAAACTGGCTAAATAATCAACACTGTTGAGAACAACTTTCTTTCCCGGTATATAGGTGACGTTAATATATTGATGAATGCAGGGTGCTAAACTCAACATAATCAACCTGTTTTGCATTTTTTGATAATATTTAGTGTAAATTGTTGCTCCCTTACACCCTTACATGAATCAAAACCCTGAACAGCTTGCCCGTGATACAATAGATGCCGATCTCATTCGGTCCGGTTGGCTCATCCTGGATAAATCAAAAATCAATTTAAATGCAGGCTTAGGCGTAGCTGTTAGAGAGTACCAAACAGATATTGGTCCGGCCGATTACGTGCTCTTCGTCAATAAAAAGCCGGTGGGCATTCTTGAGGCCAAACGGGCGGAAAAGGGAGTGCACCTGATTATGAAGGAAGAGCAAAGTGAAGGATACGCCAAAGCCAAACGCATTTTGTTTTTGGTAGGCAATAAGAATTTAGACAAAAATGCCGAACAGTTAGTAATAATGGCCAGTGTATCTTTTGATGATAACCGGAAGCTTAAAGAACAATATGGTATCCCAAATAAAACGCTAAATTCATTAACATGAAAATCCTTCATACCGCTGACTGGCATATAGGTCAACTCTTTCATGAGTATGATCGTACTTATGAACATCAGCAGTTTTTAAATTGGTTGATCAATACCCTTGGTGACGAACAAGTAGATGTGCTACTCATCAGCGGTGATGTATTTGATCTTTCTAATCCGTCAGCTGCCTCTATAAAAATGTTCTATACGTTCCTGAACAAAGCTGTTGGGATTAACCCGGATCTGCAGATTATAATAACAGCAGGAAACCATGATTCTGCCGCCAGGTTAGAATCTCCAAAACCACTGCTGGAATCATCCAACATACATATTATTGGCCTTGTTGAAAGAAGCGAAGATGGTGATATAAATTACGAAAAACTGCTTATCCCGTTGAAGAATAAGACCGGCGTTATCAAAGCATGGTGTTTAGCAATTCCCTTTTTGCGCATGGGCGATTATCCTGTAATTGCCGGAGCTGAAAACCCGTATGCAGAGGGAGTAACCGCCCTGTATACAGCCGCTCATAGTTATGCATGTGGTAAAAGAAATACCGATCAGCCGGTAATTTGTATGGGCCATTTACATGCACAACAATCCGAAATTTCAGACATGGATAAAGCCGAAAGAATGATTATGGGTGGCATAGAATGTATATCAGCCGCAGGCTTTCATAGCGATATTAAATATGTAGCATTGGGGCATATCCATAAGGCGCAACGCATCGGGGGCAAAGAATATATCCGGTACTGTGGTAGCCCAATCCCCATGTCTTTCTCGGAACTGCATTACAAACACCAGGTAATTGTGTTTAACCTTGTTGATGAAAACATCGAGGACATCAAAACACTTGAAATTCCTTTGTCAGTTCCGCTCCTTCGCATACCGTCTGTTCCCGGTACGTTACCCGAAGTTTTAAAAGCATTGCAGCAATTGCCGGCAACAGCAGACAATGTTCAGCCGGCTCCTTACCTGGAAGTGCGTGTAATAATCGATGGCCCAGAGCCCGCACTAAGGCATATAATTGAATCTGCGGTAGAAGGAAAAAATGTTCGGCTTGCAACCATTAAAAAATTATATAAAGGAGAAACTGAATCCGCTGAGAGTACCCCGTTTATAACCCAGGATAAACTGGAAGAACTGAAGCCGCAGGATGTATTCTTCAAACTATACGAATCGAGGTACAATACAGGCGTACCTGCTGACATGCTCAAATTATTTAACCAGGCAGCACAGGAAGCCATACAAACGGACCATGCATGAAAATACTAGCTATCCGTATGAAGAACCTTGCTTCGCTTGAAGGCGTCACTGAGATTGATTTTACGAAACCGCCTTTAAGTACGGCTGGCATCTTTGCGATCACTGGCCCCATGGGAGCGGGCAAATCTACCATACTCGATGCCCTTTGCCTCGCCTTATATAGTAAAACACCACGCTATCTCCAGGCCAAGGAACAAGGCATTGAAGTGAGGGATGGCAAAACCGGGTTTATAAACCAGGGTGACTGCCGGGGTATTTTGAGAGATGGTGCAGGAGAAGGATATGCGGAAGTAGATTTTATGGGCATTGATGGCCATGCTCACACAGCTACCTGGAGGGTGAGAAGGGCAAGAGATAAACCAGATGGACTGATGCAGGGTGACAGTTTGGAACTTAAGAATTTACACTCAGGAACAATTTTTCCAGGCAGAAAAAAAGACGTGTCCGAAGAAACAGAACGTTTGGTCGGACTCAATTTTGAACAGTTTACCCGTTCGGTGCTGCTGGCCCAGGGCGATTTTACAGCTTTCCTAAAAGCCGCTAAAGACGATAAATCCTCACTGCTGGAGAAATTAACAGGAACTCATATTTATTCAGAAATATCCAGGAGAGTTTTTGAAAATCACAAAATGCAGGAACAGGGCCTGAGAGAACTGAACCTTAAACGGGAAGGCATTATTACCCTTACAACAGAAGAACTTGCATCGCTTTTAGAGAGAAATAAATCTGCAAAAGAATTAATTGAAACAAGACAGGTTGAAATTACAGCTTTGGACAAAGAAATAAGCTGGCACCATCAATTTAAAACCATGATGGAAAACCTTGAACTGGCTGGTGAGTTGATAAGAAAAGCTAATGAACATAAACAAAATGCCTCCGGTAGGCTGGCCGTTCTTAACCAGGTAGAGGCTGTACAGTCTGCGAGAAAATTAATAGATGCCCAAAGCGAAATCGATCGCCAGTTAAAGGATAAGAATGAGAAACTTGCTGCAATAGAAAAAGATTTGACAGAATTCAATGAGCGCCAATTGTTATCAGTTGCCACACTTGAAATTGCCTCCAAAGAATGGATAGAAGGCACAGAAAAATACAACCTGGCAATACCTATTTTGGCTGAAGCCAGGGAGTTGGATGTTAAGATTGGCGGTAAGCTGGAAGAGGTAAACAATGCAGCAACTATTGCAAAAATTGCGGTGGATGCTTCTTTTCAAAAGCAGAAAATAATTGAAAGCACAAAAGCGAAAAATGAAAGCTTGCTCAATTCTGTCAATTTATTACAGCAATGGAAAAAGGAAAATGAGTCAAGGCGGCCCATCGCTGAACAGGAAAGCCTGATCCTCTCAAAGCTAAATGATGCAAGGCAACTGCTTACAGCATCTGGAAGTTTTTCAAAGCAAATTTCAAGCTTATCAAAAGACATTGCCGCCGAAATAGAAAAAGTAGAAAAGCTATGTGCAGCAGCTGATTCTCTTAAAATAAAATTGACAGCGGCTCAGTGTAACATGGAAATTCTAACCCCAAAACTTTTTGCGGTCGACATTATAAAGCTTGATGCTGAGAAAATCTCCGCGGATAATTTGCGGGCTGACTTGGCCGGTGCCCAATCATTTTGGGAGAATTTATTTGAGAGGTTGAAAGACTTCAATCAGTCAACTAAAAAGCTAAATGATGATCAGGCAGATCATAAAAAAAAAGTACCTCAGCTGGCAGAAGCGGCTGCGGAACTCCAAACTGCAAGAACCAAAAAGGAGACTTCTTTAGAACTATTACAAAAGGCCCGCTTATCCGTTACGGAAAACGTAGAAAGCTTGCGTGGGCAATTGATAGCAGGTGAGCCTTGCCCGGTGTGCGGTAGCCAGGTGCATCCTTATACCGTTCATAACCCGCAGTTAGATGCTGTAATGCAAAAGCTGGAGGATGAATATAAACAATACGAAAAGGCTTACGAAGAAGCGCTTGCTCATCATAGCACCCTGCACGGGAATGTTTTGCAGCTAAATAGTTCGATGGAGACCGGAGAAAGAGAGCTTGCTGAGAAAGACAATAATCTCAGGACTTTAAAAAGCAAGTGGGAAAAATTGCCTGTTTATGAAGCCATACAAAATATTGCTGATGAGGAAAAGGCTGACTGGCTGGCAACGCGAATGGAGCAAACCGGTTTGCT
>JANPIJ010000092.1:0-10836 GCA_031424955.1 Ferruginibacter sp.
CTTTCAATTTCTCATCGCTGCAATCCGCTTGATCCAAACACGATGAATGATATTACTGATGCGACGGAATCTGCCAGGACAATATTGTTGGGGTTAAACAGGGAGTGGATTAATAAGCAGGGAGATTTCTTTGTAGAATCCCCCATCAATTTTGTTACTGCCATCATTTGGTTTCTAAAGAAATATGCTGATGGGAAATATTGTACACTGCCGCATGTAATAGAACTAATGCAGGCGCAGTATGATGAACTGTTTCCGGTACTCAACACCCAACCCGAAATTGAAGTTTTGGTAAACCCTTTCATTACGGCTTATCAAAATGATGCTATGGAGCAATTAGAAGGCCAGGTAGCCTCAGCAAAAATTGGTATGGCGAGATTGGCTTCACCACAACTTTATTGGGTGTTATCTGGCAACGATTTTACGTTGTACATCAACAACCCTAAACATCCCAAAATTGTATGCGTAGGCAATAACCCGGAGAAGCAGCAAATTTATGGAGCAGTTTTATCATTGTATATTTCAAGATTAGTAAGGCAGGTAAACAAAAAAGGAATACTGAAATGCAGCCTGGTCTTTGATGAATTCCCCACTATCTATTTTAACAACATGGACAGCCTGATTGCGACTGCAAGAAGTAATAAGGTTGCCACCACATTAGCCATGCAGGATTTTAGTCAATTGAAAAAGGATTATGGTAAAGAACAGGCTGATGTGATTGTGAACATCACCTGCAACATCATCAGCGGCCAGGTAATGGGGGAAACATCCAAACTGTTATCGGAACGTTTTGGAAAAATCATGCAGGACAGGCAAAGTGTTTCAGTAAACCGAACGGATACGTCCATCAGTCATTCCAAACAACTGGACAGTGCCATTCCTGCCTCTAAAATTGCAGCCCTTTCTTCCGGGGAGTTTGTTGGACTGGTTGCAGATAACCCTGATGAAAAAATAAAGCTAAAGATGTTTCATGCTGAGATTATTAATGATACTAAAAATTTGAATGAGGAAATAAGCCTGTACAAAGACATTCCGGTAGTATCTAATGTTACCCAACAACAGGTGCTGGACAATTATTACCAGGTGAAGCTGGAGGTGAAACGGTTGATTGGGGAGGAGGTGGAGCGATTGAAGGCTGAGAACTTTGCAAACGAGCAGTAATGAAATTTTGGGTATGTAATTTTATGTAGTAATTAAACTTACACCAGTGTAAATTTCAAAGTTAATTTGCAAAAAAAAATCTTCAATAGCAGAGAAATATTCTGCAAGGTGATTTTAAAGCAAGGGAAAGTGAAAATTCAGCGATTCACAAACTGAGCAATTGTGTATGCCTTCGCATTGGAAATTCAAAAAGCACTAATTGGAGCCTGATACCTACTAATACCCAAAAGTCGAGTAAACACCTATTGATAACTCTACGAAAAATAATATCTTTAAACCATCCATTTAAATACGTAAAATCCCTACCTAGTCAGCTGCCCGCAAAATGTCTTATCCATTCATGTTTAGTATAATAGATAACAAAGGAAAACTAACTGACATTTTAAGGGTTTTTAACCTAAGGATCAGATGGTAAACCTGTAACGAATCGCCCGTTAATAAAACCAGCAATAAGCGAATCATTATCAGAAAGATATTTTTAAAGGCTACATTAAGATAACGGAAGAGCATTCAAGGTGACAATAGATTTGAAGAAAGTGGCGTCAATATATACCATCTTAGCCCGAATGCTTTCTGCAGGTATTTTAAATTACGCACCAATAAAACCTACTCATCATTTTAATGGAAATAAGGATTAGTCATGTTTGTAAAATGCTTATAGAAACAGACAAACCGGTTAGTGATATATGCTACCAAAGTGGATTTAATAATTTCTCCAATTTCAACCGGTACTTTAAACAACTAACCAATCATACGCCTTTAGAATACAGGAAAAAGTATTTTTAAGCGGATATGTAAACAACATTTTATGCCTTATCAATTTATTTGTTTTTTTTATCCTTAAAAGCGCTGAGTTAAAAATTGAAGTTGGAAGTACTGTGACAAAACAAGCATTTTCTATTATCTATGGATGTAAAAACCTGCTAAGGCAATTTTAAAAAGGCTAAGGTCTTATCTGAAAAGGCAAAATGAATTTAAGAGATTGGATGTAGATTTCTCAACCTGAATACGTTGGAAAAATTGGCTGAGAACTCCTAGAGTAATAGGTGGTTGTGAGGAGTGTGTAAATTTGCCTACAGTTGGAATGTAAAAAGAGGAATTGGACGGAATAAATAACACGCCGCATTTTTTTGAATTGTTTTCAATCAATTGTTTCAAGTTTGAAGAACGATTAAAAGGTGGGAAGAAATTGCGGTGTACATCTTTTTTTAATTAGTTGATTTATGTCGAAAATATATAAGCATTTTATTTTAAAGATGTTGTTTTCTTGAAGAGTCCCTTATAATTAGGTGCCCTTTAACAACAACATTTTCTGAAGTGCTATTTTGATCAATGATCCTGTCCAATAAAAGTTTCGCGGCTTTTTCACCAATTAATCCTGTACGTACATCAAAAGTTGTTAACTGAGGTTCAATGATTTCGCCAGTATACTCATTACCAAAACCTGCTACACAAACAGTATCCGGAACTTTGATGTTAAGTTTTTTTAAATACTGTATGGTTTGTACGGCACTTTTGTCAGAAATGGAAAATACACCATCAATTGGAACATCTAACTGCAACCAACTATCTATTGACGAGTGGACCGACCTGGTGCTGAAATCAACATTAGTTACCAGTTTTGGATCGAAGGGGATTTTGAATTTATTTAATGCTTTGGTGTATCCCTTTAAACGTTTTTTAGAAATCATTAAATGTGGTGGGCCCAATAATATTCCAATACGTCTGCAGCCCATTTCAATCAGGTGTTCTGTTACCTGGAAAGCCCCGTTTTCATCCTCGGAGAAAACCCAGGGTGTTTCTACTTCAAGTGACACCCTGTAAAATTGAACAATTGGAATACCTCGCCTCAATTGTATTTTTATATGATCAAACGTTGACGTCTCCAACGAATGGCAGAGTAATAATCCGTCAATCATATTGTTCATCAATGCCTGAACATTGGCGACTTCAGTTTGATGAAGGTCATCTGATAGGCAAATTACTACCCGGTATCCTGCCTGGGATGCAACGTGCTGAATACCGCTCAGCATCGTGGCAAAGAAGGTAGTCTGTAAATTTGGAATGATGACACCCAAGGTATGCGTTGATCTTGTAACCAGACTTTGTGCAAGCGCGTTCGGTTCATATGCTAATTCTTTAGCAATACTCTTTATGGCGATTTTTGTTTTTTCGCTGATATCAGCGTGGTCATTCAATGCCCTTGATACGGTTGAAACAGAAACTCCCACCGCTTTCGCAATATCCAATAAGGAGGTTTGACCTCCTGAATTGGCCTTTTGTTTTTTTCTTGATTTTGCGCTTTCATGATGTATTGTGAAATGATAATTACAATCCTTACAATAGAAACGTTGCTTTTTACGAACGATACCCGACTTTTGAATGGTTTCTGCTTTTTCACATTTGGGACAAATAACTCTTGGCATACTATTTAATTTATGTATCTATCGAAAACGATTTCGCAAATGATTTCGATAGGTAAATTTCGAAATGCATATTTTTTATTAGTTCAAATGTATGCTAATAATGATACTTTTAGCAGGTAGATTTAGATTAATAGTGTAAAAATATTTTGCTGTCATATATCTTATTTGCGAAATTTTTAAATTGCCCTGCTGTGTCTCGATACCTTTGTTGTCCTTTATACTTTTCTTTGTTATCATGGCAAACTGCCTGGTATTTTTCTTTTATTTTTTCAATGATATCAGGACAGGGGTATCGTTATCCTGCAAATGCTAAAGGAAATTGGAGAGTAGAAGACGGGGTGAGGATTAAAAGAACTTTATTTACTTACAATAATTCGAAACATGATAACTAATACGGAAAAATTGTTTAGGGATCTGATCAATAAGGAGATTGAATCCGATTTGGTTGTTGTTGGCGGTGGTATTGCCGGAGTTTGTGCGTCAATTTCGGCCGCAAGATTGGGGCTCAAAGTTGTGCTTGTTAACGACAGACCGGTTTTAGGAGGAAATGCCTCCAGTGAGGTAAGGTTGTGGATATTGGGAGCAACCTCTCACATGGGTAACAACAACCGATGGTCACGGGAGGGCGGAATTATTGATGAAATTCTGGTGGAAAACATGTACTGTAATCCAGAGGGCAATGCTGTGATATTTGATACAATTATTTTGGATAAAGTGATTCAGGAAAAGAATATTACTTTGTTACTAAACACGTCAGTCTATAATGTACTCAAAAAGGAAGAAGACAGTATTGGTGCAGTTGAAGGTTTCTGCAGTCAGAATCAGATTAAATATACACTGAGTGCACCGGTATTTGTGGATGCATCAGGCGATGGGATACTGGGGTTTTTATCGGGCGCCGCCTTTAGAATGGGAGCAGAATCAACCGAAGAATTTGGAGAAAAGTTTGCTCCATCAAAAGAGTATGGCGAATTGCTAGGCCATTCCTTATATTTTTATACAAAGGATACGGGTAAACCGGTGACATATATATCACCTTCCTATGCATTAAGAGATATTACAACAATACCCCGTTACAAAAGTTTTAATGCAAATGAGTTTGGGTGCAGGCTTTGGTGGATCGAGTATGGCGGCAGATTGGATACGGTGCATGATACAGAAAAAATAAAATGGGAACTCTGGAAAGTGGTGTATGGAGTATGGAATCATATTAAAAACTCCGGGCAATTTCCGGAAGCTGAAAACCTAACGCTGGAGTGGGTGGGTACCATCCCGGGCAAAAGAGAAAGCAGGCGGTTTGAAGGCGATTATATCATTCGCCAGCAGGATATCGTTGAACAAAGAACACATGAAGATGCGGTGGCTTTCGGCGGATGGAGCATCGACCTGCATCCTGCGGATGGGGTATTTAGTGAAAAGCCAGGGTGCAATCAATGGCATAGTAAGGGCATTTATCAAATTCCATTGCGGGCATTGTATAGCCGGAATGTCAAAAATCTTTTTCTTGCAGGCCGTATCATCAGCTCATCGCATGTAGCATTCGCATCTACAAGGGTAATGGCAACCTGCGGTTGTATCGGGCAGGCAGTAGGTGCTGCAGCCTGGTTGTGCAAATCAAAAAGTATATCGCCGGCAGCGCTTTTAGAAAAAGAAAACATCAATACCTTACGGCAGGTATTGCTAAGAGCCGGACATTTTATACCGGGTATCATACACAACAATCCGCTCGACCTGGTGGCTGCTGCTACGCTCAGTGCCAGCAGTGAACTGCATTTAAATGAACTGAGGGATGATAATTTGATTAAACCTTTAGAAGTTTCTTTTGGTCAGCTAATTCCTTTATCGCCCGGCAAAGTTCCAACATTGATCGTACATGCGGAAGCAGAAATGGAGACAAAGATGGAAGTGCAACTTAGGATCAGCAGGAATATCAACAATTTTACTCCCGAAACAATACTGGAAACATTATCATTTGAAATGTCGCCCGGCCGTAATTGTATACAAATCAATTTTAATCGGCAAATGCCAGAAAAGGGATATGCTTTTATTTGCTTTCTCAAAAACCCGCAGGTGGCATTACATTTTTCAGAACAAAGAGTTACAGGAATTTTGTCAGTTTTTAACCATATCAATGCGGCAGTTTCCAATCACGGAAATCAATCTCCGCCGGAAGACATCGGCGTAGATGCATTTGAGTTCTGGTGCCCAAAAAGAAGACCTGACGGTCAAAATGTAGCCATTAAGATTGAAGACGGCCTTTATCCTTTTTCTGTTGAAAATATCCGCAATGGTATTGGCCGGCCAACGATTCATCCAAATGCCTGGGTGGCAGATTTTAATGACCCTTCACCGGCGATTACGCTTAACTGGGATACTCAAAAGCATATCAAAACCATTGAGATTTGTTTTGATACAGATTTTGACCATCCAATGGAATCTGTATTAATGGGCCACCCCGAACGGGTAATGCCTTTTTGTGTAAGAAACTATTCAATCATTGACCAGTCGGGCAAAGTAGTGTATAAAAAAGAAGACAATTATCAATCGCTTAATACCATCCTGTTTGATGAAGCACTGGTTACAGACCTGCTCCGGGTGAAATTTGATCACCCTTCAAAAGATACACCCGCAGCGGTTTTTGCTATCAGGTGTTACGAAAACTAATGTGCAATCATGGTACGTTTAGATTTTATAGTGATGGTGTTTTATTGCCAGCTGGTATATTGATAACAAAAAAGTACAAACCGAATGAATAACCCGGCTAACCGATTGCTTTTTTTAGGAGGAATATTTTTATTATTGAATGCAGGTTTGCAGGGCCAGGTGACTAACCCTATTCCGGTAGCGATTAAATTTAATATTCCCGCTAATAACTGGCTGGAAGCTTTACCACTGGGTAATGGCTTTTTGGGTGCGATGGTTTTTGGCGGCACCATCCAGGAACGCATCCAGTTCAATGAATCATCACTTATTACCGGCACCACAAATAAGGTGGGTAATTATCAGCCTTTCGGAAATGTAATAATCAATTTCAATCATTTGGAGGTTGCTGGCTATCAGAGAACCTTGCTATTAAATGACGCGGTTCAAAAAATAAGTTATAGTGCAGGCAGCAACAAAATTAACCGAACCTATTTTATCAGTAACCCCGATCGGGTAATGGTAATGAAATATACCTCAGCTGGCAATGCAAAGATATCATGCAGAATCATGCTCTCTGATGCGCATTCCTCCAAGACAATTGTAAGCGGATCAAAGTTGATTTTCAATGGAAAACTGGCTGAAAATAACATGGAATATGAAGCCCAGCTGCTATTGAAAATAACCGGTGGCAACATGATTGGAGATAGCGCTGGTATTGAGGTTAAAAATGCAAATGATCTGACGCTTTACCTGGTCGCAGGAACCTCCTTTGTAAACGATCCTTTGGTTCAATTCAAAGGAACAGCGCCGCACAAAAAACTGGAGCAACAACTTATAAGCGCTGGTGCAAAATCGTACGGGCAATTGTACAGCAGGCATCTGGCTGATTTTAACCGCTTGTTCAACAAAGTGGAATTAAAGTTAGGGAAACAAAATAGCCAGGATATCACCCAACGATTTACCGCCTATAGTAAAGGAGCCAGCGATCCTGATTTTGAAGCATTATTATTTCAATATGGAAGGTACCTGCTAATTAGTTCTTCAAGGCCGGGCGGACTGCCTGCCAATCTCCAGGGTATTTGGAATAATGAATATAAACCCGCCTGGTATTCGCAATTTACTACCAATATTAATGTTGAAATGAATTACTGGCTAGCTGAGCCAACCGGCCTGTCCGAGTGTCACTTACCTCTGTTCGATTGGATTGAAAATATTGGACACGTTCAGAAAAAATCGGGCGATACTGCGTTGAAGACAAAAAAGGGGTGGATCATTTACAGCACCAATAATATCATGGGAGGGCCTTCAGGCTGGCGAATCCATCGCCCCGGCAGCGCCTGGTTGAGTCAGCATTTTTGGGAGCATGTTGCTTTTACAAACGACACGGCTTTCCTGCGCAAAAGGGCTTACCCGCTTTTAAAGGAAATTGCTGAATATTGGGAAGAACACCTGGTTGCGGACCCGAATGGAAAATTGATTACACCTGATGGTTGGTCGCCGGAACATGGCCCCGGGAAAAATGAAGGCGACAAATCGCCGTACCCAGGTGCATCCTATGATCAGCAAATTGTGTATGACCTGTTTGGTAATTACATCTCGGCTGCAACAAAACTTGGAATAGATCTGGCATATTGTGCAAAAATAGCGTCCATGCAAAAACGCTTATTAGGTCCGCAGGTTGGCCGTTGGGGGCAACTGCAGGAATGGATGGATGACGTGGATGATTCTACTGACCATCACCGGCACAACTCACACCTGTTTGCCGTGCATCCCGGCAAACAAATTAGTCCCATCTATACGCCCGATTGGGCAAAGGCCGCGAAAAAATCTTTGGACTCAAGAGGCAATGTTAGTACCGGGTGGAGCACTGCCTGGAAGATGAATATTTATGCCCGTTTATTGGATGGTAACAGATCCTATCAATTATTGAGAACACTGTTAAAACCCGTTCCGGTAGAGCGCTCAGGATTTTCATTTGATGGCGGCTTGTACCCTAATTTATTTGATGCGCATACACCCTTTCAGATAGATGGTAATTTCGGCTATACAGCAGGGGTAGTGGAGATGCTGCTGCAAAGCCATTTGGGCGAAATCCACCTGTTGCCCGCCTTGCCGGATGCCTGGCAGCAGGGCTCAGTAAAAGGACTGATAGCCCGTGGAAATGTCCGGGTGGCTATCACCTGGAAAAACGGGCTGCTGAAAAATGCTGTTTTCAAAGCTGTAGGTAATACTACTGCTAAAATCAGGTATGGGCAACAGGTAAAAGAAATCAGCCTGGTTGCAGGAAAGGAATATGTTTTAAATCAGGAATTAAATAAAATCAATTAGTCGAATGTTGAAAAATTATTTTATCACCCGCATTGTTATTTTTATCCTGCTTATTGCAGCCAACCGAAACGCTTTTGCCCAGCAACCTGTCCTTAAAAGAGTGTTGGTAAACCAGGCAGGCTACAATTCCGGTGAATCCAAAAGGTTTGTTGCATGGGGTATTGCGGATAAAACAGCTTTTGAAATCGTATCAGTTGCATCGGGTATAACAGTTTTTCAGGGAACTGTTAAAAATTACAGTGGTGATTTTTCTTCGTTTAATCCTGCCGGATTTTCGGCTGAATACATTGTAAAAGTGAAAGGCCTTCAGCAATCGGTACCCTTTAAGATCACCCCGTTTTACCAGGAATTAATTTCCTCCAAGCTGGCCTATGATTTTTTTATGGATGTACGCGGCTCAACAGATCCTATGCATTCGAATGAAGCAAAGGTGTATGGTGGCGGCCCGTCAAGAGACTGCGGCTCCTATACGCTGGAAACTGTTTTTGAAACCATGTTTTATGCCAGTAATCCTGCCTTGTTTGACAACTGGAAAAATGAAATGGGTGAGGGGAAGTTGCCCGACCTGATCGCCTTGATTTTATGGCATGCTGAATTTGCGTACCATCATGTAAGTTATAATGGTCCCGTTTTAGAAAGACATGGCTGGCTGGGGTATAAGGACAGCGCCAAAATGAGTTATGATTATTGGAATACACTGGATCAGCTTGCAGCAGTTTGCGCTGCCTACCATAGTTTTTTAAAACCATACCTGTCTGCAGAAAGATACCAGGCATACAGGAAAGTATGCCTCGAAAAATGGACCGCTTACGACCGGCATAAGGTAGTAAGGTACTGGACCTATAGTACCAAATGGGTTGACCCTGGGTACCAGGAATTCAATGAAATGGGCAATGCCTTTGGGCAATCGGTATTCAGCAATCTATTCATGTACCTCTGCGAAAAAAATGAAACCGATGGCAAGCCGCAACAGTTTTTAAAATGGGCGCAGCAAAGTGCCGAAGACATCATTCAAAATTGGGATTTTACTAATCCAAGACATATGTGGTGGATAAGAAATGCGGAACACATTACACCACAGGCGCTTTCTTTTTTCCTGCTCACTGTACCGGATAGGGCGCCAAAGGGTACCAAAAATAAGTTGGCAGCATGGGCCAATTATATTACCGCTAAAACCAACAACCCATGGCAATACCGGGTGCACAGTGATACGGAATGGGCGCATCCCAAAACGAAAGAACTGGGTGGCGCTCCTGCCCTTGGTGGGAGTTTATTTGCCGCAGCCCATTTGCTCAAGCGCCCACAGTTAAGGGAACAAGCATGGAGCCAGGTAAATTTTGTATTTGGCCTCAATCCGCAGGGAGCTCATTTAAGTAATAAAAGTAAGGAAAGAGTAGCGCTCAATGGATATTGGGAAGGGGTAGAATATGGATGGCCCGATTCGCATCCGAATGGTTACGGTCAATTGGGGCTTGTAAGGGGCACATTGGACGGCACTCCCCTGGATAAAGATTTTCCCAGGATGAAACAAAAGATTGATGGTACTATGGCAGACACAGCTACGGATAAAATTGGTAAAAATGCATACGCTACGGAAGGGTGGGCTACATCCAACAGGGGATGGATGGCAACATTGACTTTTTCGAATTTACATAGCACGGCCATTCATTTCGTGGATGCCGCAGGGGAAATAATAACAAATTCCGGTGCGCACAAAAAGGTATTCATTCGCTTAAAGGCTCCATTAAACCTTCACCCTGATAAAGTAGATGAAGCATGGGTTGAACTAAAAGAAGGCGATGCTGAAACAGTTAAATACCAATTAAAGGAGACTGGTCCAGATACGGGGAGTTTTAGTGCAGCCTACACACCAATTGCAAATAAAAGGGCAATGATCTCTTATGGCTATTGGGGATTTAGGAAGCAGGCAGTTTTGATTTTTGTGAGTAATACAAAAAAGAAGAATAGGTAAAATGAAAAATGTCAAAAATTTATTTGATAGCAGAAAGGCACGCATCCGGTGGCTGGTTTGTTGTATGATATTTTCTTTAAACCAGGCTGTTATTAGTCAGCAGCTTTTTCTATTGGCCGGACAAAGCAATGCAGTTGGGCAGGGCGATAGCAGCAAGAGTAATCTGAATGCATGTAATAATGCCTATGAATACGATGTGCTGTTGGATTCAATAAAATTATTAAAAGATCCTGCCGGGCAAAAGTGGAAAAGCCTGGAAACGTCTAACAAAGGAGGAACCATTCTTCCTTTTTTTACAAAAACGTT
>JANPIJ010000093.1:0-30314 GCA_031424955.1 Ferruginibacter sp.
TATCAGGTCAATATAAATCTTTGGACGGAGCTAATATTTTTGCCGTCCTGCGGTCTGTTATCGACACCGCTATCAAATCTGGCCAAAATGCCCTCAATGCTTTGTACTCAATCGCTGCTTTTAGTGGGGGTGAATAGTTACTATTTTTTTGCTATTTACTATTGAAGGAATATATAAAAAAGCTGCATTTCCAAAAGACGGCTTAAGCCAACAGTAGCTTGTTCACCTTTCACAATATAAATAATAAGAAAAACGTTTCTAAGGAAATCCCTTCCTTTGAAACTCTTCTTTACTTTAGTTTTTGCCTTAACTATGCAGTCCACTTTGGCTACAACCTACTATTTTTCACTCACGTTGGGCGATGATAACAGAAGTATTAATCAGGCCAAAAATGCTTCAACTCCCTGGAAAACATTAACCAAACAAAATTTACTTTCCGGTATATTAAAAAGTGGCGATTCTATTGTATTTAAAAAGGGAGATGTATGGGTTGGTACCACGCTCGTCCCTAACTGTAATGGAATAATATTTAGTAGCTATGGCCTGGGGGCCAAACCAGTTATTGATGGAGGTATGAACCTGGCAATAGATGTGTCAACCGGTTTTAAATTAAATTTCACTTTTGAAGGGATTACTTTCCGGCGCAGCCTGGCTGTAGATATTGTAGCCCAGTTTGGAAATGCGTGGTCTGACTTGAATTCAGGCATGATTCATTCAGTTATAAAAAACTGCGATTTTTTAGGTGGTGTCGTTATCCAGGGTTCTTACAACTTGTTTGAAAATAACCTGGTTAATGGATCAACCAATAACGGAAATGGTAACGGAATTTGGGAGCACCATAAATTTTGCCATCATAACATTTACCGGGGCAACACGATTACAAACTTTTCAATTCGTGGTATCTGGACGATGATTGATACCCATGACGGTATATTTGAAAACAACATTGTAAGTAACTGTATTTTTGCCGGTATTGATTTGGACGGCGCCTACTACGTTGTATACGGCCATACCGTGCGCAACAATACAATTTATGATATAGAAAAAGATGCTATTGAACTTGAAAATGCTTTTAACTGCGACATTAGCGGTAATTACATGTATGGTGGGGGCCATTCCTACATTTACATTATCAATTACGACAAATGCACTATTAAAGATGGATATGGCGCTGCTAAAGGAACAGGGGCAATATTAAATACTACGGTTTCAGGTAATGTAATGATCGGAGGAGGAGTTGATTATTCAAGTGTTGCCATTGGCATTCATAAAGCTGGTGGAATCAATATTTATAATAACTCCATATATAATTTTAAAAGCCGTTTTTTTGACCTGGAATATGAATCAACTTTAGAAGTAACAATGATTAAACTGAAAAATAATATTTTCAGTACTATTCAAACTCCTTCCTGGTATGGAATGATCAATTTTAGTTCAAATGATTATAATATCCTTGCTGAGGATGATTATAACTGTTTTTATAACAATGGCATGACCGACATTTATACTGACCGGTCAACGTATACAAAAAAAAATCTACAGCAATACAAAATTTCCAGCGGAAAAGGCGGCCATTCAATCTCCGTAAATCCTTTGTTCATGAGTGCAACTGACTTGCACTTACAACAGGCATCTTCCTCATTATATGCGGGTATAAACGTTGGACTACCGTTCTACGGACCTGCTCCAAATATGGGTGCTTATCAAAATTCACCTTATTATACATTACCGGTATCTAATACTACTTTGCATGTTAAAAATCAACTATCCGCTATTCAACTTAAATGGATCACGGTTGGCGAAAAAGGTATTTCCGGGTATGAATTGGAAAAATCAACAGATGGAAAAGTATTTAAAAAAAGGGCAAACATTTCTGCCAGGAATATTAGGGATGCAACCAGTGAATATAGTTGGACAGATTCAACTCCTGAGCCGGGAAATAATTATTACAGGCTTAAGCTTATTTCTATATTTGGAAATGATGAAACCAGCCGGATTGTTACCGCTTATTTTGCAAAAAGTGCAGACAAGTTATCAATATATCCTAATCCCGTTAATGGGAACCTGATAAATTGCAGCCTTCATTTAAAAAAAGGAGTTTATAGGATTTTACTAACAAACATTTTTGGGCAGAATATAAATAGTAAAATAATAAACTATTCCGGAACCGGGGCAATCCAAACACTTTCCATTCCTGCTTCAACTCCTCGCGGGCTATACCTGGTAAGCGTTACGGGCATTTCTACTAATATTAGTTGCAATACATTAATTCTATAATATTTATAACATTTCTTCATTTTACCCTCCATTCGATTTCTATATTTTAATAAAAGGAGAACAGGCTCATCTTTATTACATATTACTGATGTATTGATAAAAGCATGAATTAAACATCGCCGCCCTGTTGTTAGTAAAAATAAACGGTGGCCTTTTTTTGTATCCTTTTTTTTATAAGCTCCTCAATACAACCATATTTTTTACCCAAATAGGAATGGTATAACCATTTGCAATTTCTACTTATTTTGAGCACCCTGTTTGCGTGGTATTTATGTTTTGAAATTTTTATCATTACAAAATCTTTTTCTGCCTTTCTGGAAGAGTTCCCCTGTCCACATATTATCCCATCTACATTTATTTCCTAATCAAATCAAATCAAATAAAATGAATTATCAACGTGCAAAAAAAATACCAGGCATAGTTTGCCTGTTGATTTTATCGGCTTTAATTTCATCCTGTATCAACACCAAAAAAGCGGTTTATTTTGATAATGTGCAGGATGCCAGTTTTAAGGCAATTGGAGCAAACCTCCAACCTGTAATACAGGAAAATGACCTGTTAAGCATATTTGTCAGTAGTTTAAATCCTGAAGCTACCGCTATCTTCAATACACAAAATATTGCATCGGGCAATAGCGCTGATGGCCATGGAGGAACGGGCTATTTAGTGAATGAGGATGGGAATATTCAATTCCCTGTTTTTGGACTCATACCAGTTTCCGGGTTAACAAAAAAACAGTTAAGTGATAAATTAGCAAAGGAACTGGTTACTAAAAAATTATTGATAGACCCGATTGTAAACATACGCTTCCTGAATTTTAAAATAACGGTATTGGGCGAAGTAGCTCATCCCACCGTAGTGGCGGTACCGAATGAAAAGATTACCATATTAGAAGCGTTGGGGTTTGCAGGCGACCTCACCATTTACGCAAAACGGGAGAACGTGTTATTAATAAGGGAAGAAAATGGAAACCGGACAGTTAAAAGAATCAATTTAAATTCGACAGAAATTTTAAATTCTCCTTATTACTATCTGAAATCAAATGATGTATTGTATGCAGAGCCTAACAAAACAAAGGTCGCCACATCCGGCCGTGCCGCACAAATTGTTCCGATTGTATTAGGTAGTTTGTCATTACTGGTAATTATTCTTGACCGTGTTTTTCGGTGATTTTTTATTTTCATGCCTGCAATGTTTTGCATCATGAAAAACAGCCTGAAGTAATTTAGTTGTAGCAGCGATGTTATTGATAGCACTACAATTATTCGCACATACAAACACAAACCAGTTGCCAGTATTGCCTTTTATTCAGGATCCTTTTTAACAGTAGCTAACCTGTTATGATTGTCACCATTAAGATTTCCGCGTAATGAACATTTCATACACCAACCTTTTTAGATTTTTCTTTGCGCTCGTAGATTTTCTGCTAATCAACATCGTCTATTTGGCATTGCTGCTAAATTTATCCGGCATTCAGGGGAATTACTCGCATAAGTACACCATTCTTTTTGTGGTTAGTAATATTGCCTGGATGCTGTCTGCTCATATTGCCGGTCTTTATATTACAGGCAGTTCTTTAAATTTTGCACAGTTTGCAAAACGTACCATCCAGTCATTCATTCTCTTTGTTGCAGCCATATTATTATTCTTATTTTTTAATGATTTCCAATACAGCAGGCTATTTGTATCGCTTGCAATAATTGGGATAGGCATTGGATTGTTTACGGGCAGGGGACTTTTTAGATGGGCGGTAGCTTATTATGGAAAGCAGGTGAAGCTCAATAACAAAATCGTGTTATTGGGATACAATGAAGTTTCCAGGCAACTGGCCAACTACTTTTCTGCCAACACTGAATCAGTTTTAATAGAAGGGTATTTTGAAGACGTTAAAAATGTGGATGAATTATCCATCTTTCCAATATTAGGCAACCGGGAAGAATGTGTTTCTTATGCTATGGAGCATAATGTAAAAGAAATTTATTCTACCATTTCTCCGGAAAAACATGTATTTGTTTATAAGTTGGCACAGGTTGCAGAGCAGCACATGATACGATTCAAATTTGTTCCCGATTTCAAAACTTTTGTCAATCATAATATTCACATGGAAATGATTGAAAGTATGCCGGTTTTATCGTATAGATCAGAGCCACTTGAAGACATCGTAGCGGGTTTTAAAAAACGGGTGTTTGATATCCTGTTCAGTGTTTCAATTATGATTTTTTTACTGTCCTGGTTGATTCCGTTATTAGCTATCCTGGTAAAACTAAGCTCGAAAGGGCCGGTATTTTTTGTTCAGTTAAGATCCGGCAAAAACAACAAGGATTTCAGGTGTTATAAATTCAGAACACTTACGCTGAATGATGATGCGGATTTAAAACAGGTTACCCGCAATGATACCCGCCTTACAAGGTTTGGGAAATTTTTGAGAAAGTCGAGCCTCGATGAACTGCCGCAGTTTTTCAATGTGTTATTAGGCAATATGTCTGTTGTGGGCCCCCGTCCACACATGCTGAAACATACAAAGGATTTTGCCGTGCTGTCAGATGAGTATATGGTTCGTCATTATGTAAAGCCCGGAATTACCGGCTGGGCGCAGGTAAACGGTTTTCGTGGTGAAATAAAAGAAGCGGAGCAGTTAAGAAAACGGGTAGCCTGTGATATCTGGTATCTCGAGAACTGGAGCATGTGGTTAGACCTGCGTATTATCTTTTTAACCTTTTATGTAACTTTTTTTAAGGGCGATAAAAACGCTTTCTAATACTTAATACTGTTATCTTTTAACCAGGCTATGCCATTCAGATATTCATATAAGTTTTCGTACCGGATGAATATTTATACCCCGCGTCTTATGCTGTAAAGTTTAACCGGGCTGATCAGCTGAGGCTATAGTAGCCAGGTAAATCACGCTCCGGTTCAAATGATAATAGTCATGATGCCGGCTAACTGGTATCATAATAAATTGAAATACCAACAGCTAATTTTATACAGTAAATAATGGAAAAAAAACAATTTGAGCAGCGCCGGTAGTTGCAAAAAAATCGTTTTTCGGCAGGTTTGGGCAGTTTAATTTTCAAAGTTGGGTACAAAAATTCCGGATGTTTAGCTGGTACTATTTCACCTTCAATATATAACAATGATTACGCACGAATTTTTTATAAATAACATCGCATGCGGCGATTGTAAGAAAAGAATCAATGCCAGCCTGTTGAACATAAAAGACGTGGCTTCAATCAATTATTTTGAAATTGAAAACAAGGTAAGCGTAACCGGTATGGCCTTAAAACGGCAGGAAATTATTGACAACCTGGCTACGTTGGGGTACCACGACAAGGATAATAATGGGGTATTCAGGATGGCGAATAAATTTGAACACTGGTATTGTTACTGTTGTTCGGGATGTGATAGTTAACGTCACCACTATATCAGTTTTCGGGCTTATATTCACACTACAGGCTTGTTTAGAAAGCAACCAGATTTTAATAACCAGCATTCGGCGAGTAACCTTTTTACAATCATCAAACGTATCATCAATATTCTAGTAGGAATTAAACAAATACTTCTAACAGCGTCATAAAACACCTGTCAAAATAACTTCCATCCCCTGTCGCATCATTGCTTACAGGGGTTTGTTTTTTATATCCTTTCAAATTATTTCAGTGTCACTTTCTGTGACCAGTATTGTATCATAGTTGCAAGAAAGTTCAGATGCTTACAGATATTATATTTAAATTCACTATCTTAAATGCTGCAATTTTAATCATCCTTCAAAACTTTATTCAAATGCCTACTCCATTCACTTTGAAATTAGCCCGTATTGCTGAAGAACAGCATACCCTTTTCCATCTAAACGACGAAGCCGACCCGCTGTTGTGTAAACAGATTAAAAAATACTGGACCGATCTGAGGCTGGGCTTCACCAGTTGCGTTAGTGTTCCCTGGTCGGCAGTATTTGTATCCTGGTGTGTAAAGCAGGCCGGAGCTACGTCTGTTGAATTTAAATTTGCCGCCGCCCATTCTGTATTTGTTTTCCAGGCAATTCAAAATGCCCGTAACGGGTCCGGTGTTTTCAGGGGTGTTGATATCGCTGCAGCTACACCAGGTGTGGGAGATATTATTCAAAATAACCGTGGTGGTAAAAATCATAATTTCAATTTTGCCAAAACCCATAAAAATTATGAATCACATTCTGCAATTGTGGTGGAAACCGGGCAGGATTCAGAAGGTAGGTTTGCTTTGACAATTGGAGGTAACGAAGGCAACTCTGTACGTCAAACAGTAGTGCGGCTGAATGACCAGGGTTTTATTAAACAAAGAATCAATAATCCATTTATTTGCCTGGTAAAAGACCTGAAATAAGTAACTTATTAAAACGGAAATTTTAGTGAAAATGCAGGAAATTCCTGCAGGCAGCGGAACCCCGGATCTGCAGTAAAATTATCTGCTGTTGCATTCGTGTAGCTGGTTATTATGAAATGGAAATTTATTTTTTATATTTATCTCCTGGTTAAGCGCCCCTTCTTTTGTATGCTGTCAACTACTCCTTATTGCATTCAACCTGGCTCCTGCTTACCGGATAAATAGGGCGTTTACTGTGCAAACCATTTGCTGAAATTGCCCGGACTTCAACTGGTAGAAATGAATTGTTCCTGTACCTGTGCTTTGCCGCGAAACCAATTGCTTTTTTCTACCGCTTTTTGTACATTAGCCGTCTAAAAAATTACATTATGAAAAAAATAATCTTTGCCTTCTGTACTGCCTCCTTTTTGTTTGCCTGTAACGCGGATGAAAAAGCAGGTACAAAAACAGAGGATTCAAAACCGGATTCAACCACTACCGAATCTAAAACAAAGTCAGATGAATGGGTGCCTGTTGATTCTGCCACCGCTATGAAAGCGATGATGGAAGCCGGTACACCCGGGCCACAACAAGCCATGCTTGCAAAATGGGATGGCAGATGGACGGCTGAAACTACCATGTGGATGAATCCCGGCGATGCCCCCGTAACTGCCAAAAGCAGCGCAGTAAATAAAATGGTATTGGGCGGCCGGTACCAGCAAACCACCTTCAAGGGCGACTTTATGGGCATGCCTTATGAAGGCACCAGTACTACGGGCTACGACAATGTGAAAAAAGTGTTTTTTAGTACCTGGATGGATAATATGAGCACAGGTTTGATGAACATGGAAGGTAACTGGGATGAGGCGTCGAAATCCCTCCATTTTAAAGGGAAAATGATTTGCCCGGCCAATGGAGTAGAATGTGAAATGAGGGAGGTGTACAAGATTGTGGACGACAATACGCATGTAATGGAAATGTACGGACCAGATATGAAAACCGGGAAGGAATTTAAAGGCATGGAAATAAAGTTTGTGAGGAGTAAATAGCCTAAAATTATCCGCCACGGCGGACTAAACTAAAGGATATACAATTGAAGTAACATGCAGGCGCAGGCTCCAGTCCTGTGTCTGCATGCCACTTCAGTATCGTTTTCTTGTTGTTTACATCTATAACAAACCATGCGATAATAAAAAAGATGAAGCATTTACTTCATCTTTTTTATTATAAAAAAATACACCTGCCTAATACCGCTGTACTATACGGAACAAAAACCGGTCAGGGGCACTCGTCACCCCGGATACTTCCCTTCTTTTTTTAAGCATGTCCGATTTCCAGTAAGCAAAGGCCTTTGCAGTGTCTATAAGTGCTGTTACCAGCATTACTTTCTTATTATTGTCCGCATCATGGCCATAAACCCTGTCGGTGATGCCATTGTCAATTCTTTCCTGCTTTCCTTCTGCAAAACCTTTTTGCCAGCCATCCCAGTCTTTAACAGTAAAAGTTGTCAGGGAACGGATCGCTGAATTAATAACAACCGTATCCTGCCAGGTGGCGTTTAAATAGGAAATGGAAGGTTTACCGGTAACGCCCCCTTTTTGCATGGCTGCTTTAAGCGAGGGGTTGGCTGCAAATGCTTTGGCTTTGGCCATATCATCTGCTTTTACGGCTACAAGTACCATGTTGGAGTCGTCTACCCCGCGGCCAATTACATAACTATGCATACCACCTGCAACCCGCATGGAGTCATGCGCATCGTAAGAGGCTTTCCATTTTGTAAAATTGGCCACTTTGTGTTTCACCAGCAACATACCCTGTGGGGTGGTAATGATGGTTGAAGGAGGGGCCGATACGGTAGTTGTAACAGTAGTGCTGCTACTGTCGGTACTGGTTGTTTCGGTAGTAGTCTTTTCTTCATTTCCATTGCAGGAAAACAGGAACAATCCCGCGGCCAGAAAAGACAACGGGATAAATCGTGATGACGTCATTGTTTTAGATTTAAGTGTTAAAAAAATAGCAGGCAGGGAAGGGATAAAGAAGTATAGAGAACTAATGTACAAATAATTGATTTGGGAAAAGAATTATTCATGCACTTTATTGGGGGATCGTGTGGGACTATTGGAGTAAAACAGCTAGCTATTACCGCTGCGCACCTTAATTTATTGACTGTATGCAGTGCCGATGCAATTAAAGCCTTTACTTTGCCGGTAAAAATAACTACCCCCATTGAATCAATCACCAGACTTTACAACCGATGTGCTGATAGCAGGCGCAGGCCCCGGCGGCGCAAGTACTTCTATCTTTTTAGCAAAAGAAAAAATACACCATATCATTATTGACAAAGCCGTTTTTCCCAGGGATAAGATTTGTGGTGATGCATTGAGCGGCAAATCGGTGGGTATGCTGAAAAGGATGCTGCCTGAATGGAACCAGCATTTTGTGGCAGATAAAAGCAAATCCATCGTATGCAGTGGAATACAGTTTATTGCGTCCGATAATGCGCTGCTCGACATACCCTTTCTACAGAAAAAAGCTGATGAAAGCAACCCGCCGGGTTTTGTAAGCAGGCGCATTGATTTTGATAATACATTGGCCGGCCTGGTTGACAAAGCCTTTGCAACACTGCTAACGGGCACAATGCTGGAAGATATAGAAGAAACAAGTGATGGCCTGCTGGTAACCATCAAACAAGCGGGACAACGCAAAACAATTTTCACCAAAATGATCGTGGGTGCAGAAGGACGCGGCAGCATTGTGGCAAAAAAAATGGCGAAACATACAATGGATGCTGCTCATTACAGCGCGGGCATCCGGGCCTATTACCAGAATGTATCGGGTATGCACGGGGAGAATTTTATTGAGTTACATTTTTTAAAAGAATTACAGCCGGGTTATTTATGGATATTTCCATTGCCGAATGGTGCAGCCAATGTGGGCGTGGGGATGCTCAGTAAATCGATCTCGAAAAATAAAGCAAACCTGAAGCAGTTGATGCTGGATGCCATTGCTACACACCCCAATATAAAAGGCCGTTTTGCCAATGCGGTGATGGAAGGGGAGATGGGCGGCTGGGGGCTACCCCTGGGTTCTAAAAAAAGAAACCTCAGTGGCAGCCGGTTTTTACTGACCGGTGATGCCGGTTCACTGATCGATCCTTTTACAGGTGAGGGTATCGGAAATGCCATGGTATCGGGTTTGGTGGCATCAAGGGTGATTAAAAAAGCGGTGGAGGCAAATGATTTTTCCGCCGGTTTTTTACAGCAGTACGATAAAGAACTGTATAAAAAATTATGGGCCGAACTAAAACTCAGTCATTACCTGCAAATACTCAGCAGTAATCCACGCCTGTTTAATTTTGTAATTGGAAAAGCCAGCCGCAGCAAAGAACTGCGGGAAACCATCAGTTGTATGTTTGAAAATGTAGACATCCGGAAAAAGTTTACCAATCCGCTTTTTTACCTGAAAATATTATTCAACCGGTAAGGGCCAGGGAGCATCAAATTGTTTGGAGTACAAACTACGGATGCAATGTTACTCTCAATATCAAATCATCAGCCGTAATATAAAGCACATTTTTTGTTTCATTGAAAGCACAATTGGAAGCGGGGCGGTTATAAATTTTTATAAGGGCCAGTCTTTTCCCTTCTGGGGAAATGATGTTGATGCCATCCGGGCCCGAACTGAATATATTACCATACTTGTCAATCTTCATTCCATCGGGGCCCTGCTTTACGGTGGCCTTCTCTTTTAAAGGAGCAGCATCCAGCAATATGCCACCACTTGCAATATTCCCGTTTTCATCCAGTTGGTAGGCATACCACCTGGGCTTTATATTGTCACTGCTTGCTACATACAATATTTTTTCATTCAATGAAAGAGCAACACCGTTTGGCCTTTCGATGGAGTCAATGAGCAGCGTTGTTTTGCCTGTGGTGCTTATTTTATAAACACCTTCAAATGGTAGTTCTCTGGTAGGATCATTCTCTTTTTTGGGTAACCCATAAATGGGATCAGTAAAGTAAATGTTGTTCCTGCTATCCACCAGGTCGTTGGGACTATTAAACTTTTTGCCATTGTAACCGGATGCAAGTATGGTGAAGTCAGGTGCTGGTGAGTCAAGTGGTGTATTTAATCTTGCCACATGCCGGTTGCCCGACTGGCAAAGTAACAAGCGTCCTGCGGTATCCAGTGCCAGCCCGTTGCTGCCATTTTCTCCATCCCGCTTTGCCGTATCTGTATAACCGGAAGGGGTTAAGTACAACCTGGTGCTGTCACCGCTTTTCCATTGGAAGATTTTATTTTCCGGCACATCTGAAAAAAGCAATACCTGTCTGGCAGCAATCCAAAGCGGCCCTTCCGACCAGGTGAAATTGCTGCCAATAACTTCTATGGTAGCATTGCTGTCAATAATTGCAGCAGCCGTTTTATCATAGATTTCTATTTTGCCAACAGCGGTGTCTTTTGCTGTTGCTTTGTTTTTATTGCTGGCAGGGTTGCAACTGCAGCAGGCTGCAAGAAACATTGAAATAGCGAGATGGATTTTATTCATATGACCGTGTTTTAAAAGATACTTTATTGATATTGATTAAAAACCAGGGCCTGCCCGTTAACCAACGCTGCATCCGCATCCTGGTACTGCAGTTTGCCTTTAAAGTTCAATGCTGCAAGGGCTTTTGTGTACAGTGTTAACAAATTGCCTGTCGACACAATGGTAACAATTGCATAATTGCCGGTGCTTACGGCTTTCAATTCTTCACCAATCAGTAAACCACTCAGCTGATGATAATTTTCTTTTTTACCCGCCAATCCAAATAGCAGGTTGGTCCGCACATGAAAGAGCGCATTCAAAATATTTGAATCAATGGTTTCTTTAACCCCCTTTATAAATGCTTCGTTCATTTGGGGTGATAAGTCATCCGCTTCTACCGATGCCGCCAAAATACTTTTACTGCTAAGCAGGTTAAATATTTCGCCGGTCATGTAGGTTTTTAAATCTTTCAGTATCCCGTTTTGTACCACAAGGTGTTTGGAATGTGTACCGGGAAAAATGAATAATTGTTCACCGGCTACCTCCTCAATAGTACAACCTGCCATCATGGTTTCTTCGCCACGCATGGCATCATTGGCCGAACGTACACCGGAGATAAGGATAATGGTATGCCTGCATTGCGGGGTAGCAGGAATGATCTGTGTATAAAGACCGGCCTCCATTATCTGGAAGGGAATCACTTTATAAGGTAGTTCAACCATGCCAATAGTTGCGGATGCCATACCGGATATAAGTATGGTAATATTATCCAGCGAATAGCCATATTGCTGTTCTAATACAACGATTTGCTGCAGTATAAAATTGGTATAAAACAAAATCCGGCCGGTACCAGGTTGCTCTTTGCATAAAGCATAAGTAGCCGCAATGCCCTGTGCGGACTTTGTTTCTGCCAATATATTTTTGGTGGCAGCTTCTATTAATCTTAGCCTGAAAGAAGTAGTGCCCCAATCGCAACTGATAAATTTATCCATGCTGCTTTAATTAATCTTTACCGGGATGTTTTTTTTTGCATTGTATAAATGACGCCTGGAACATAGTTGAGCCAGGATACATAAAATCAATATGTTGCTTTGCCGTTTCTCACTTCAATACGTTCTACTTTGCCTACTAAAAATATATAACACAATGCACCGGCAATACCGAGTGTTCCAACGAACAAAAGTGCCGGGGCAAAGTTGCCATCTTTTACCAGGTAACCAATTACCAACGGTACTACAATAGCAGCAAGTCCGCCACAAAAATTAAATACGCCACCTGTTAAACCTACCAGGTGTTTTGGTGCCAATGTTGATACAAATATCCAGGTAATGGATGCAAAACCATTTCCAAAAAAAGCAATGCACATAAACAAGATAATAAGTGTGGGACTGCTTACATAATTGGCGCCAATGATGGACAGTGTGAGCAGCAGGCCCGTAATGACCGGCGTTTTGCGGGCTATACCGGCAGATACTTTTTTCCTGATCATATAATCTGATAAAAAACCTCCCAGTAAAATTCCCGCAAAAGCCGCGATAAAGGGAACCGATGCAAGGAAGCCGGATTTAATAAAATCCATCCCCCTGTATTTAACAAGATAGGTCGGAAACCAGGTAAGAAAGAACCACATGGTTCCGTTCACCGTAAACTGGCCAATATAGATACCCCATAATTTTCGGTGGCTTAACACTTCTTTTAAATCATTCCACCTAAATGGGTGATGCATTGCCGGACCGGCTGTATTCTTTCTGTTGATCAGGCCTCCGCCTTTTTCAATATAGTCCAATTCTGCTTCATTCACTTTTGCATGGTCTGCCGGGTCCCTGTAAATAAAATACCAGACGATTCCCCATATAATCCCAATACTACCGGTGATGAAAAAGAGCCCCTGCCATCCTGCATAATATTGCAGTGTGGTTAATAGCGGTGCAAGAAACGCAAGTCCTACAAATTGCCCCGAGGTATAAATACCAATAGCGGTAGCCCTTTCTTTATCCGGGAACCAGCTTGTTACAATCCGGTTGTTAATGGGGTAGGAGGGCGCTTCGAAAACCCCGACCAGCATACGCAATACAAACAACATCATGAAGCCTGTAGCAAAGCCCTGGCCTACTGTTACAAGGGACCATATAATAATGCTAAAGGTATAAACGATCCTTGCTCCAAAGCGGTCGGCCATGATACCGCCGGGTATTTGTAGTATAGCGTAGGTCCAGCCAAATGCAGAAAAAACATAGCCCAATTGAACCGGTGACAGTTTAAGGTCATCCGTTATCCCTGTAGCTGCCACAGAGATATTGCTCCTGTCCATATAATTGATGACCACACTTACAAAGATCGCAGCAAGTATCTTAAATCGAACCCTGGTAGGTTGTTGTTGAGTTGATAATTTCATATTTGGCGCCCGTCAATCTGTTGGAAATAAATAAAATAAAAACACGAATTTTTTTACACGAATTAAACGAATTAAAAACCACGGTCCTTTTGTGCTTAACTATTTAATGCGTTCATCAATTGCCGGGCTTTTTGCGAAAGTTTCGCCAGGTAAGTTTCATTGATAACGGAAGCATTATTTACCAATGCACTGCCAATACCAAAAGCCACCGCACCGGTGGCCGCAAATGATTTTATATTGGCCACATCAATCCCCCCAACAGGCATTACCCGGATATGATTCAGTGGTGCCAGTATGTTTTTGATATACCCTGCATCCGGCGAAGGAAATATCTTTACAATGTCTGCACCATGATTGTGTGCAGATAATATTTCGGTTGGTGTAAAGGCTCCCGGAATACTTACCACGCCTGCATGGTTGGCTGCTTTAATTACTGCCGTATCCAGCGTAGGTGATACCAGGAATGCAGCGCCTGCAGCTATTGAATTGGTAGCATCCGTTTTGTTGAGTACCGTCCCGGCACCTATTAACATCCTTCCTTCAAAAGCCTCCCTCAATTGTGCGATGAGTGGTAATGCTTCGGCTGAATTTAAGGTTACTTCCAATACACGGATACCGCCGGCGTACAATGCCTCTGCAACCGGCAAAACATTCTTCGCAGGCAAGCCCCTGAGAATGACTACAATTTTACGATCAAGAATTTGGGAAAGTGCTGTCATGTGATTTATAGATTGAACCTGCCTGTACGTTACCAATTTTAAGATACATCAAATATATACATTAGCGTAATCAAATCTTTTTTATGGGAAAGCAGCTATAAAATGTTTTGTGAAGGCATAGCCATTTGAAAGGGTTGATGCCATGAATCGGGTCATATTCCATTATTACACTGAAGCATCATTTGTTCAATAATTCATCATTCAATTATTGAATTTCCGTCATCTTTCATATTGCAATTTGATTTAATTGATTATATATTTGTGTTAACGGCCATAAGAACGAAATGGAATGAAATGCACTATAGCAATTATATTACTATCGGTTTCATGTACGATAAATCTTTATGCTCAAAAAGGAACAGAAAAAAAAACAAAGATTATAATAGGACTTTCAGCTCCTGAGCTTTTACATGCAGGTGTATCATATCGGTTGGCTAATATCAGTCAACTTGGTGTAAGTTTGGGTGCAGGGCCTTCTTCTGGAACCATATGGACTACCATAAATTTAGAACATCGCTTATACTTAGGAAAAAATTCAGAAAAAGCCAATCAGAAAACCTGGTTTTTTCGCCAGGGAACAACCTTTTTTCCTTCGGCAAAACCTTCTCAAAAATTCACATTGAATTTAACTGTCGGGAAAAATATACTATTTAAAAAAATCGGGAGCGGTATTTCTATTGATGCGGGAGTTTTCTATTTACCAGAAAGTGAAAATTCATCTGTTATCCTGGTCAGATCGTTAAATCTTTGGCCTGCCCTGCGTTTTGAATTTTACTTTTAGTAAGAGAATTGCGGCCGCTAACTATACCTGGTAAAATACGGCGAAAGACAAACAGGTACCGGTAGTAGTTCAGTTTGTTTCCGGAAGTTCCGACTCTATGTAGCCTTCTCCGTTAAAGTCCTTCCTGTTTAATCCAATAGTCATCAGTTTGGGCAGTTGTTCACGACTGGTGATGACTCCCTTACGAAAATTAAAAGCACCGGCCCAAATCGGATTACCTCACGCTTCAAAGCTTATCAGGCATCTATGTCAGTTAGTAAGCCATTTTATCTGCGGGTATGCTTAACAATCTGCAGTTTTCTTTCCTGTTTGTGTGCAGGTCTTCTATACGGTATGATAACCGCGGGGCTTTTGAAAGTTCCTGTGTATATTTTAAAATCTCCGGAAACAGTATTCAAAAAAATTTACAGTATATGGTATGCCCGTATTGTCAGAAGAATGCTGTCTTTTTTTGTAAGAACGCCGCTCCGGAAAAGCACGCTTCGGTTAATCAACTTCACTCTTCCCGTTCCTTCCGAATCAGGTTGTGTGATTGTTATTTGCCATACGCCATGGAAAAGGATTCTTGTGCAATGGTGTCTTGAAAATAAGTTTGCGTTAATCATAGGTGGCGGTAAATGGTCTCATCAGAAAAAATTCATTCAAAGAAAAGGGGCCGGCTTTACTGAATTGCGAAACATCATCAGGCATTTACAGCAAAAAGGGAGGGTGATTTTAGCGGCTGATTTTTTTAATGGCTTAAGCAATTGCCCGGTTAGTTTCCTGGGAAGTAAATGTAATGCTTCCATAGTACATGTGCGGCTGGCTATATTGGCAAAAGTTCCGCTCATCGTGGTAATACCAAAACTAAATAATACCTCCATAGATTTTACCATTGGGCCTCAATTGGAAACCAATGATTTGGGTTTGGATTGCCACAAAAACATCCATTACATTCTTTCATTTTTGGAGAAAGAAATTGAGCGCAATCCTGCAATTTGGTCCCCGTACACAAAATAAAACCTGGTAACCAAAATCCAGCCAGGAATGTATATTGTGTTTGTAAGATAAAGGTCGTACAAACAAACAGCTGCCGTGGTTCAGCATTGATCCGCACCCGGCCCCAAAAGTTGAGTGTTTACCTGTTAACGGATATCTTTACCCGGGCTTTTAAAAACAGTTATTGTATTTGAAATGAAATACAGTTAAATTCGATCCCGGGCTTTCTTCTTTTCACCATTAATTTAAATAACTCATGGGTAAAATAAATCTTCCTTCGATTGCAGTTCTTTGCGTTGTATGCCTCGTTGCTTGTAAGCAGGTTGGAAATCCGCCAATGCCTGGATTTAACAGTAAGGATTCTGATCCCAAAGCCATCCAGGTAGCGGATGAAGTAATGGATGCGCAGGGCGGAAGAAAAAACTGGGATAATACCCATTTTATAGCGTGGAATTTTTTTGGTAACCGCAAACTGGTCTGGGATAAATTCACAGGAAATGTACGGATAGAGTACCTGAAAAATGATATGAAAATATTGGTGAACATCAATGACGGCAAAGGAAAAGTGTATAGAGCCGGGGCGGAATTAACCCAGCCGGATTCGCTGGCAAAATACCTGGAAGAAGGGCGCAGGGCCTGGATCAATGATTCATATTGGTTGGTGATGCCTTTTAAAATGAAGGATTCGGGACTCACTTTAAAATATCTTGGAGAGGATACAACAGCTAAAGGTGCTAAATCCGATGTATTGCGGTTTACCTTTACAGGGGTGGGTGTAACTCCCAACAATGGGTATAAGGTTTGGGTAGATAAACAATCTCACCTTGTAACTCAATGGGCTCATTATAAAGATGCGGCGCAGCCTGAACCAAATTTCATCACATCGTGGGAAGACTACAAAACCTACGGAAATATTAAACTGTCTTCCCTGCGTGGCCCTGACCGCAGCATCACTGAGATCTATGTGTTTGATAAATTACCTGATTCCGTTTTTACATCTTTTACCCCGGTAGATCTAAGCCGGTTTTAACAGCTAACCGGGAATGCTGATTTTGGATATCAGTGTGTAGTTTATGCTAAATAGCAGGCTGGCCCATATTGAAAAATAACCATTCAAAAATTCACTTCATTCAAAAATGTCAGGGGAAAATCGTAACGATTACCCGCTGGTATCTTGTTAGTGCCGGCGTTCCGTTATCGGTTACCGCTAATATGATATGAAGGGTTTCCGGCTTTGTTACATTCGGTGCCACGAACGATGCAGTTACATTTTTGCTACCCTGTATCCGGAGAACACTTTTATACTCATAAGTACCCACCTCCCGGTAATATATCCATTCATACAACAACTGATTGCCATCGGGATCCGTTGATGGTGTCGCATTCAATAATACGGTATCACCGGCTTTTACATGGAGATTATTCAGATGGGCAAGTTTTGCTACCGGTGGATGATTGGCGTTTTTATACAACTGCACTGACCAGTCTATTCTTGCTGCAAAATCATTTTGAAACGCCTGCCGCCAGCGCCAGATGGTCGCCTTATTACTGGTTTGAAATGCACTGTCCATCCCCATTGCTTCATCCTCCACATTTGTCCATAATGGTCTTGTTTCAGCCTCATAAAACCACTTTTCTGTTTTTGGTTTATAGAACTCATACCGGCCTCCCCAACTGCCATAGTTGGGATGCTCCGGACTGCCAAGCCCATTATCGATCAAGTAAAGAAAAGAGGGCGTATCGCCTTCCATCAAAAATTTTGTAAAGGGGTGTTGTGCACCCAGCGGGCCATGACCGTTGCGGATATTTTTATCGAGCCAGGGATTGTCTACGATACTAAAATCTGCACCGGAAAATCTTCCATGAAATTTATCGCCACTGATGCCGGTCCAGGTGGCATGATGATAGGCACCCCTGTCCTGCGTTCCGGGGCTGCAAATATAAAAGATATTGGGGAAGGTTTTCCTGATCCAGGGTCCGGTATCATCCTGGTCGGAAATGGTATACACCCTAAGTTTGGATACAAATTTATCAACATCTTCCGGCGCACGGGTCATGTGTACCTTCCATAGTGCCTGTGCCAGGCAATTGGGACCGCCCCATACCAGTATCCAAACTGGACGGGTATCTTCTTTGTCAATTGTTTTAATGATCCATTCCGAACCCTCACTGTCTTTGCCAGTGCCGATTGCTTCCATTCCAAAATCGGGGTAGCCTTCTTTAATAATGCTTTTCAGATAGCTGGTATCAGGATACCCCTTTTCATGCAGCAACAAATTTTTCCTCACCATGCCATAGGCCGATACAATTTCTTTAATCTTCCAGGAGGCTATTTTTTTCTTTTGATGAACCGAGGTGGTGGCAACCAGTCCTTCCACATCCCAGTTGTTTGAATAGGTGAGAAAACGCACCATGGATTGTGCATCATCCGGTTCATTTTCTATATCCGTTAATACCAACACCCTTAATTTGTTGCTGGCCTGCTGTGCAAGGATGCAATTGGTTAGTAATACAATAATGATCAGCAATAAGGATCTTTTAATTGTGTCAATCCTTTTGGAATCGCTAAAATTGAATAACAATGATTTCTTTTTCATGTATAGAAGTTTTATTGCATTTTTTTTGTTCAATGAAAAATACCCGGGACTATTTGCCAATTTCAGTAATCCGCAATGCGAGATAAGGCTTTGCAGGCAGCCTGATTTTTTTTCTTTCCTTATCGTATAAACGATAGTCTTCAACAGGGGAGGTTTCAAAAGTTCCGGCAACTGGTGTTATCGTCATATCCCATGTATCAATGATTTCCATTCTGTATTTTTTGCCGGCAGTGAGCTTGTTAAATGAACCATTTCGCTGAGGCAGATTGAAATACCAGTACTCATTCATTTCCTTCCCAAAATAGACAATGAAATGACCGTTGCCACCGGACGCAGTTTTAAAATCACGGCTTCCGTCAGAGGCTTCCAGCGGGCCCGGGGCTTCCTCCATGATCTTTCTTAAGAATCCGACTCTTTGCCAACTGGTGCCTTTAAATGTTCCACCCTTTGCCCAAAAAATGGTATCGCTGGCATCCTTGAACAGATATGATTCGCCGTGCGTAACATAGGTGCCACCGATGGCGCCCATCCACATCAGGTAGGTCATCTCTTCACCACTATAACGCCCCCAACGGCTTGCCAGGTTTCCTTCATACCCTACTTCATCATAAATAATGGGTTTGTAGTAGGCATTGCGTAAAATACCTGCCGCTCCCCAGTTTAATACCGGTGCTTCATCCTGTATGCTTACATGGGTGTAACAGGGCAGCCAGTATTCAATGTATTTTCCCGTGCTGCCATGTATCGATGATAAATGATGATAAGGATCTGTTTCAGCCACCGCTTTTGATAAGGCGATCCACTGATCATGTGTTTTATATTTCACCAGGTCCCATTCGTTGGCTACCGACCACCACACATTCCGGAAGGCACCTAATCGGGCGATGATGTATTGGATGTATTTAAAATTGACCTCCATGGGTAAAGAATCAAACCCCCAGCGCCCCTTATCATAAGGATGAAAAAGGATTAAATCTGCTTCAATGCCCAGGTTGTTGAGTTCATCAATTTGTTTTTCCAACGCCTGGAAGAACGCGGGGTTGAAGCTGGTAAAATCCCAGGCCTTTCTTTCTTTTCCATCAGGGCCTTTCTCCATTCCTGTTGCCGGGAAGGGATAGATGGCTGGTTCTTCTTTTACTAAATTGTAATCTTTGGGAAAAACGCACATACGCAGTTTATTAAAACCGGACTGCTTCAATGTTTGTAATGTCATTTGCTGCACCGCTTCACTCATGTGGTTCCATGCATAGGCAGTGGTACCTACCGGGTAGTATTGTTTGCCATCAGCATATTTAAAACTGTAGGTATTGCTTACCCTTACGATACCATGATTGTTTCGGGATGCCGGTACACATACAAAAGAGCCCCGCCGGTTGTTCAACTGCTTCACATTACTGCTGGTAATATATTGCCAGTCGCCTTGTTGCTGCGGCATGAAACGGATTTTAAATGTATTGTCACCATCGTAAAATCCATCTACCACATAAGTGGTGTCTTTGCCGGTAAATGTAGCGGTGAGTTTTACGTTGGCGAAAGCGTTGCCATTGTAAGTATGTTTTAATGCTAGTTCAAACCTGTTCCATTGCTTTATCTGTTCCTGTGCAAACGAAATGTAACCACAACCCAAAAAGAATGCAATCAGCATGATACCAGCTCTGAATTTTCTTTTCATTTGTGTTGAATTAAATATTGAGTTAATCATAAATTGCTGCATTTGTTATTTTAATTGCACGAATTTTAAACCACGAATTACACGAATTAATACCTTCAGAACTCCTGCTCCTTCGCAAATTAAAATCGTTGCTTTAAATCCGCCGCGGCGGATTGAACCATTGCGCTTTATAGTCAACCCCGTTGGGGTTGTTAAAACATTTTATACATTACCATGGGTTTCACCCACGGCTACTCATATTCAAGCCCTTCGGGCTTTCATTTCGAGCAACGTCTCCCGATGAGCATTAGCCCAGCCGGGGACGTTGCGTTGCCTTATCAAAATGCATCCATTCGTCGGTCGCAACGTCCTCAGCCAACACACGGGCCAGAGGAGACGCTGCCCGGAAAATCACAAAACAAGCGGGCATATATCCGTCGTTGCATACCCGTTATTATTTTTTACCAGTTGAATATTGTTGAATTTCTTTTTGCCAGCCTTCGTAATTTTTAATTGCAGTAAGGTTATCACCCGGGTTGTAATATTTTTTATCACTGTTAATTTTCTTCAACGCTACTACGCTTTCATACACACCCACTTTAAGACCGGCCAGCAATGCGGCACCCAATGCCGATACATCCGGCATACCAATCGTAGCTACATTTTTATTTAAAATATCAGCAATCATTTGTACCACAAAACCATTGGAAGTAATGCCTCCGTCTGCATTGAGTTCTTTCAATGATATCCCCGCATCTTTTTCCATGGCTGTTACCACATCCATTATTTGATAAGGGATAGATTCCAGTGCAGCCCTCACGATATGGTTTTTGGTGGTGCCAAAACTCATTCCGGAAAAGGAAGCCCTTCTTTCCATTTGCCAGTGCGGTGAACCTAAACCACTGAAAGCCGGAATTAAGTACACGCCGCCATTGTCTGCGACGAAACTGGCCATTGCTTCTGTTTCTTTGCTGTCATTAAAAAGATTCAATTCGTTTTTTAACCATTCGATGGTAGCACCGCAGGAAACGATCACCCCTTCGTAGGCAAAATCAATCCTGTTTTCCATACTCCAGCATACCGTTGTTACCATGCCGTTATTTGATATCAATGGCTTGTCGCCAATGTTCATCAATACGCTGCATCCTGTACCTAACGTGGCTTTGGCCGTCCCCGTCTCAAAACAACCTTCTCCGAATGCGGCTGCATGTGAATCGCCGATGAGTGCTGTGATGGGGATTTTATTTTTAAACAACCCATTGAGCGTGGTTGATCCAAATAAAAAAGAGGATGGTTTTATTGTTGGTAATTGAATGCCGGTTAATCCATAGGCAGTAGTCAATTCTGCGTCCCATTGCAATGTGTGCAGGTTGAATAACAATGTACGGGATGCGTTGGTATAATCTGTTGCATATTCTTTTCCATCGGTTAGTTTATATAACAACCAGGTATCGATGGTGCCGAAAAAAGCGTTGCCATTTTTTACGGCTGCCTTGATGGTTTCGTTGTTTTGAACCAGCCAGATGAGTTTGGTGGCTGAAAAATATGGGTCAATCACCAACCCGGTTTTTTGCTGAATGGATGCGGCCAGGCCTTTTTCTTTTAACTGCTCACATACCTGCACGGAACGCTTGCATTGCCATACTACCGCGGGATGCAATGGCTTGCCATCTTTATCCCATACAACAAATGTTTCCCGCTGATTATCGATGCCAATTGCGGCTATATCTGTTTCCTTAAATCCCTTGTCATAAAACTGTTGCAAACATTTTTTTACGGATGCCAGTACATTCTGGTAAATCGCTTCCGGGTCCTGCTCTACAAAACCATTATCGGTATAGTTGGTTTGTAATGGTTCGGAGCCTTTGGCAATAGCGAGACCATTGTTATCAAATATTAATGATTTGGTAGAACTGGTGCCCTGGTCAATGGCCAATATGTATTTTTTGTTTTGCATGGATGTTTGATTGTTAGTAAACAGGTGGATATTGTTGCACAGCGATTTTAAAGTACAAGTGTGCGATCCCGAGTTCCGTCGCAAAGCTCCTCGTCGGGACATACTGCGCAACGATGTCTTATAGAAGTACTGCTGCCGGTACCATAAAAATTTGGATGTTAATCTAACTATTTATGAAACTTTTAAAAAGCCTGAAAGACCTCACCCCAACCCCTCTCCGAAGGAGAGGGGCTTGAACCCTTTGCCGCAAAGAGTTTTAAAAAGCTTCGAAAGTTTTAGCCGGGCAATAGTAGTTTTTTACTACTCTTTTTTATCACCCATTTTATCAATAATAACTGCCAATAGTATCACACCACCTTTTACTACCTGTTGCCAGAAGGGGGAAACATTCAGTAATACCAACCCATTGTTTAATACGCCTATGATGACAGCACCAATAACGGTCCCCCATACACTGCCTTTGCCTCCGTTTAAGGAAGTGCCGCCAATTACTACCGCTGCAATGGCATCCAGTTCGTAACTGATACCGGCATTGGGTTGTGCAGAATCTAAACGGGAGGTAACAATAACGCCACCTACAGCCGCCAGCGCTGCACCCAAACTATACACGGTTAATTTTACCCGATTGATGCGAATACCCGAAAGCCTGGCGGCAGTTTCATTACCACCAATGGCATAAATATACCTTCCCAGTTTTGTTTTTTTAGTAATGAAAACAGCGAGCAGCACCACGATGGCTGCAATCCATACGGGAACGGGTATGCCCATAAAACTACCTGCACCGATATACGCAAAATTATCCCCGAGGTTACTGATGGGGTGGCCTCCTGTATACAGCATGGTAAAACCTCTTGCAATAGTGAGCATGGCAAGGGTGGCAACAAACGGGGGTACTTTAAATTTGGTAATGGCAAGGCCGTTAAACAAACCCAGCAGGCCGCCAATAATAACAGCACCCAGTACGGCGCCTAAAATGGTAAAACCGATATAGAGATCTGCGGAAGGAAACTGCATGCCGTTCTTTAGTAAGCCGGCGGTGATAGCGCCACACAATGCCAGCACAGAACCAACAGACAAATCAATACCGGCAGTGAGAACCACCAGCGTCATACCGGTGGCGATGCAAATATTTACCGCTACCTGCCGGAGTACATTTACACCATTGGCTGTTGTAAAAAATTTATCTGTGAGTAAACTCAATACAATACACAATACAAAGAGTGCAATTACAGATTGAAACCGGCTTATATTTTTTTTATAGGAAGAAGCTATCATGCGATGGATTCGTTTTTGTAAATGGCGTATTTTAATATTTCCTGTTCACTGGCAGTATCAATTGGCAGGTTGGCGGTCAATTCTCCTTCGCACAGTACCAGCACCCGGTCTGATACGGCCAGTATTTCCGGTAGTTCAGATGATACCATGATGATACCCATACCTTCGGCTGCCAGCCCTTTCATCAACTTATATATTTCTGATTTCGCATTGATGTCTATTCCACGGGTGGGTTCATCCAGCAATAATATTTTGGGGTTGGTAGCCAGCCATTTGGCAATTACAATTTTTTGCTGATTGCCACCACTCAGTGTTTGGGCTGCAACGTTGCCGGAGGAAGTTTTGATGGAAAGCCTGCTGATATAGTTTGCAGCCAATTCTTTTTCTTTGGCGGTGCTCAACATGATTCCCCATTGCTCTATTTTTTGCAACACGGTCAAACTGATATTTGTACTCACCGATTGGTTCAAAATCAGGCCTTGTAATTTCCTATCTTCCGGTACTAAGGCAATACCTGCCCGGATGGCATCACCCGGCGATTTGATTTTTTTTACGGATTGTTCAACGGTTATTTCCCCGCTGGCATTTTTAGGATGAAGGCCAAAAATGGTTTCCATCAATTCGGTTCTTCCTGCACCCATCAAACCATACATGCCCAGTATTTCACCTTTATGCAAAGTGAAAGAAATATTGCTAAGGAGGTTGGTTGATTTTAATTCGGGATGGCGGAGACATATATTTTGCAATGATAATAAAACTTCCGCGTCCTTAAAATTGACCGTTCTTTTTTGCAGGAAAATATCCCTCCCGGTCATTTTTTGAATCAGCAAATCCTGGGTGGTATTTTGCATATCACCGGCATCTACTGTAGCGCCATCTCGCAATACTACATAGTGATCGGCAATGGTAAAAAGTTCTTTAAACTTATGGGAAATGTATGCAATCGTTTTTCCCTCACTTTTTAACTGTGCTATAATGGAGAACAAGTTATCCACTTCTTTATCGCTGATGGCAGAAGTTGGTTCGTCCATGATAATGACAGCAGCATTGGAATGAAGGGCCTTGGCAATTTCCACCAACTGCTGCTGGCCCACTTTTATTTCCGCCACTTTAGTACCAGGATCGGCTGAGAAATTTAAGCGGGCGAGCAGTTGTTTTGTTTTTTCATTCATCTGCTTTTTATCCAGCACGCCAAATGCATTGGTAATTTCCCTGCCAAGGAAAATATTCTCCGCAATGGTTAAGTAAGGAACCAGGTTTAGTTCCTGGTGTATGATGGCGATACCTGCATCTTCCGCTGCTTTTGTTCCTGCAAATTTTACCGGCTTTCCGTTGTAAATAATTTCCCCTTCATATTGGGTATATACGCCGGAAAAAATTTTCATCAGGGTGGATTTGCCTGCGCCATTTTCACCAATGATTGCATTTACCTTGCCGGCATGCAACACCAGGTTGATGTTGGACAGGGCCGTAACCCCCGAAAATTTCTTTGATATGTTTTTTGCTTCCAGCATTATTGAATTATTTGAAGGCGGATGGGCAACAGTTCCAGCCCGGTCCATTTGATGTGTTCTTTGTTTAATTCAACTGCAGCTATAATGTGGATGGTGTCGCCTTTTTTTATTACCGTTTTAAAGGAAGGCAATACCGTTGTTCGCACTATTTTATTCATCGCTTCGGAAAGGCCGTTCAAATCGGAACTGTTTGGGAAATCCTTTATATCTATCAAACCGGAAGCATCACGGATGGCATTGCCGTATATATATTCAGTGGCCAGTACCGCACTCATTACAGAGTCGGCAACGGGTATTTGAAGTTGTATCTCATCTTCATTTACGGCAGTTACTTTGGCGGATGTTTTAATTAAAGCATACCGGTAATTACCAATCCCTAAAGCGTTTGAGTAATGCTGAAATGCCCCTTCTTTGTCTTTGGTAACTGCATTCATCAAAACTGCCAGGTCAACAGCACTATCGATTTTTGCCGGCATTTTTTCATCCCACAATTTTTTAGCAAAAATTGCCGCATCAAATTTTTCACCGGCTGCATTGTTAACCTCACTCAGCTTTTTTATATAGACAGATTGATAGCCTACTAAACCAAGCAGGGCAGTCAACACAATATATTTTAACGGTTTTTTCATGGTGTCCTTATTTTTTACCGTAAGCAATGTAATCGGTAATGTTTTTTGCGGTAACCAGTTCTACCGCAACCGGAATTTTTTTAGGGAAATCCCTTCTGCCTTTGATGTATTCATCCGCAAATTGTGCGGCCGTTTCTGCCATTACTTTCGGAAACTGCATACCCGTAGCGGCTATCTTATTTTCGCCGATGGAGGTGATTACATCTTCGGCCCCGTCAAAACCATACACTTTTATTTTATCCGCCTTGCCAACAGAAACCAATGCCTGGTATGCACCGCTTGCCATGCCATCATTGCCACAAAAAACGGCATCAATATCCGGGTGTGCCTGTAAAACAGATTCCATTACTTCCATAGCTTTGTTGCGGTCGAAGTCGGCACTTTGCTGCGCTACCATTTTTAACCCGGGATAATTATCGGTTACACTGTGAAAACCTTTTGAACGGGCCCAGGTATTGTTATCACCCACCAGGCCCAACAGTTCTACATAATTTCCTTTTTTACCTAGCTGTTGGGTAAAATATTTTCCAATGGCTACTGCGCCTGAATAACTGTCTGATAAAATTTGCGAGGTGGGGCCATCCAGCGAATTCACTTCCCTGTCCATACAAAATACGGGTACACCGGCAGCCTTTGCTTTTAATACATTGGCTACTGAGCCATTGGCATCGGTGGAATTAAATAAAATGGCATCAAAGCCCGAAACGATGATATTTTCGAAATGATCGCTTTCTAAAGCGGTGTTATTTTGCGAATCGAAAATTTTAGCTTCATAGCCTAACGCGGTTGCTTTAGCGGCAGCGGTTTCTGCCAGGAAAACAAACCATGGATTGTTGAGGGTGGAAACCACTACGGCGATGGTATGCTGCTTTTTTGCAGTGCTGTTGGTTTTACATTGCGTAAAAGTTAAAACGCACAACATCAATAACAAAGAAGGGTAAAATAGCAAGCTTTTTCGCATTCAATAAAATTTAAGTTTTAATTAAACGTGCAGTACGCCACAGGAATGGATGATTCAAAAGGATAGCACGAATTTTTTGCACGAATTACACGAATTAGTGTACTGTATTTAATTCGTGTAATTCGGGTTTTAATAATTCGTGCAATAAAAACTACAACTGAACCAGCACTTTTTCCAATAATACTTTCGCTTCAGCAGCAATGCCCGTTTCACTTATTCCATAATGATTGAAAATATCCTGTTGTGAACCGGTAACCGTATATTCATCCGGTATACCTACAATTTTAAATGGCTTAGCATACTGATGCTGAAGGAGGAAGGATGCGCAGGCTTCGCCGAGGCCGCCATACACACTATGTTCTTCTACGGTTACAATGGCTTTGCATTTTACAGCAAGTTCCTGCAATAAAGCCGTATCCAATGGCTTGATAGTATGCATGCTGATCACTGTTGCATGGATGCCTTCTGTTTTTAATTTGGCGGCTGCCTGCAAAGCCGGGTACACTGTTTCACCGGTGGCAATAATGGCCACATCATAACCTGTTGTGATCACTCTTCCTTTTCCAAAAGCAAATACATCATCGTTCACGTCTTTTAAGGGGGGCATTGGTTTTTTTCCAAAGCGGAGATAGATCGGTTGATTGGTTTTAGCTGCCAGTTCAATGGCTTGTTCCGTTTCAAAATTATCAGCAGGCACCACCACCATGATATTATTGATCGTTCTTAACGCCGCATAATCATGCAAACTGTGGTGGGTACTGCCCAGGGCGCCATAACTCACGCCTGCACTAATACCAATTACATTCACCGGGTTATCACTATAGGCTACATCATTTTTTATTTGTTCCAATGCTCTTGCTGTTAAAAAACAGGCAGGAGAAACTGCAAATACTTTTTTACCGCAGGACGCAAGGCCTGCTGCTACACCCACTAAGTTTTGTTCCGCAATGCCCACTTCCACCAGTTGTTTGGGAAATTTCTTTCCAAAGGGAACCAACTTTCCGGAGCCACGGCTGTCGCTTGTTACAGCTACAATATCCTTATCATCTAACGCCAGGCGCTGTAATGTTTCTGAAAATATTTCGAGGTTGGCCTTATAACTATTTGTATTGATTTGCTCTGCCATTTTATAAAAGGGTTAATGCATTATCTAATTCCTGCTGTGCTGTTTCGTACTGTTCTTTGGTTGGCACACCGTGGTGCCATTTCATTTCGTTCTCCATAAAACTTACGCCTTTTCCTTTTATAGTGTGGGCTATAATTACAGATGGTTTACCTTTTTCAAATGGTAAACTATTGAATGCTGCTTTTAATTCATCCACATCATTGCCATTTATCTCCCTTACGGCCCAGCCAAAGCTTTCGAATTTTTTATCCAGCGGGTCAGTATTGCATACCTGAGCGGTAGTACCGGAAATTTGCAAATTGTTTTTATCTATAATGGCGCACAGGTTATCCAACTTGTACTGTGCCGCACTTAGGGCCGCCTCCCAGTTGGAGCCTTCGGGTAGTTCTCCATCTCCCAGTAGTGTAAATACCCTGAAATCTTTTTCATCCATTTTTGCAGCAATCGCTGTTCCCACGCAAAGGGGTAATCCATGTCCCAATGCACCGGTGTTCTGTTCTACTCCCTTTACTTTTTTTGTAGGATGCCCGATATAATGTGATTTATACTGGCACATAGTATTTAAATCTTCTTCCGGAAAAAAGCCCTTGTCTGCCAATACCACATACAGTGCTTCCACACAATGCCCCTTACTCTGTATATACCGGTCCCTGTCGGGGGATGAAAAATTTTGCGGTGATACATTCAGTACCTCATTGTACAGTACATTTAAAATATCCGTACTGGACAAACTGCCACCGGTGTGCCCGGCCTTCGCATGGGTGATATATTGCAAAATTTTTTTGCGGTATATCACCGATTTTTGTTTAAGTTCTTTTGTTGTCATACCCTGTCCCCTAGCGGGGAATTTTATTGTTAACTGTCATTCTTGTTAAAACACCTGGTAGCTTTCGGGAACTTCCCCGGCCTGTATTTTACTTTGTTTTCATTATTATCCGGCAACGAAAGACCTCACCCCCCAACCCCTCTCCAAAAAGGCAGAGGGGAACTTGACCCTGCCAATCCGGATAGTTTTTAGGAGAGTGAATTTTATGTTTCAAAAATTGCAAAAGTTTCATTTTGTTATTGGTGAATTCTTTATTTAAGGTAAATCGCCAAATCCGTTTCATTATTTCACCAATACTTATTGTTATGCATACCCATTACTCTCCATCAATTCCCCCCTTCAGGCGATGTGGGTATATGTTTCCCAGCCTAAATAATTTTCAAATGCTTCTTTTAAAATACCTGCTGTCTTACTGGCATTCATTACCACATGATGCTCAAAACCATTGCGGCATACGTACTGCATTAAACCCTGCAGGTTATCAATTTGTGCCACGGCCCTGTTGCCAAATGTGTTCAATGCATCGTTGGTTAATTCTCCTTCGCCTATATATGCTTTGATAACTCCTTTGCAATCATCGGTGCTTATGCGGCCATAAGTAAGCGGCATGGCAGGTGTACGTCCATCCAATGCGCCATAGGTGTTTTCTGTGCCAACCGAAGTGCCGAGTATGGGTGCCGTACTAATGGTGATATCCGGTAAAAACGATTTGGCCCAGTTACCACAGTGAAACAACACACATTTGGTATCATCATCGGCATAATTATTATTCCAGTCAACCAGGGCAGAAGGGGAGCCACTCGCCAGTTGCATGGCATACATAGTTAGGGTTCCGGTTACATCCACTTCGCATGCACTGGGCAACATGTTCTCACTCATCATGCTCATACTGGTGCATACGTTGCAGCCATAGTTTTGTTGCAGGGAGGTCCAGCATTGAATGGCAGACGCATCCAGGTAATTTTCAGCCATAAAATTGGCCAGCACCACATCCAGTTTGGCAATCTGTACCAGTTTGTCGGGCGGCGTTAACCCGGTATTGGTATAGGCATGAATTTTTTTCAGTTTTTCTTTTACCGATTGATCATCGGCGGTTAATTTATTGGCATTGCCAAGTATTTCGGATAAGTCAACGGTTGTAACGGATATGCCATTGCGTTGTAAAATCTTTTCGCTGTACCGAACCGTGTTGAATGCACCGGGTCTTGCACCTACTGCACCAATGCGTACTTTACGCAAGCCTTTCACCACACGGCATACGGCGGTAAATTTTTCAAGGTCAGCAATAAAGGATTCGTCTGTCGGCCTTACCACATGTTTGGTTGTTAAAGAATATTTTATTCCAAACTGGTACAGGTTATTGCAAACAGAAATTTTACCACACCAGGCATCCCTCCGGTTAACCACGTCCATTTTACCCAAATCATCGGGGTAGGCTTGTACCAGGACGGGTACATTTAGCCCCGACCATTTAATGGTTTCAGCCACTCCTTTTTCATCGCCAAAATTGGGAAGCACAACCAATATGCCGTCAATTTCCCCGGCAAGCTGATTAAATAATGCTGCACATTTTTGTGCTTCAGCAAAGGTTTCCACGCCACCCAGTTTGGTATCGGCATCACTTAACAGAACCGGCGTGATGTTTAGTTTTTTAAACAGGTCCAGCATTTCAGTTCTTGCTTCGGCTACCAGTTTGTCCGGGAAAAAATCGCGGTTACCAATGATTACGCCCAGGGTTGTTTGTTTTTTATATGCCATCGTAATT
>JANPIJ010000094.1:0-61155 GCA_031424955.1 Ferruginibacter sp.
CAGGAACTTTTTAACGCATTTTTTCAGGTAGATTTTTGTTTGCTGATTGTCTGGCTTATTTGTAATTCCGTGTTTGCCGTCGGCAGTAGATAAAAATATATTCCAGGTACAGAAATAGGTATCAAAGCCTCTGCCTTTACCATACGCCATTACTTTTTTCCAGAACGTCGTCTTCTCGTCAATCGTCATGTTGTTTACCTGTAATTCATTCCCACTTTCATCGTAGCCTGTAACTCCCTGTATGGCTATACCGGGATATTCATCTTCCATATTAAGCATAGAAGTAAACGGGTGTGGTGACCAAAGCGACAGCACATTGTACCGATGCCTGGCCATCTCATCGAACCAGGTTTGCCAGAAGCTCATGTCCCAAACATGCTTGATGGCAATTTGATGTGAAGTGCCTATCGTGCTGTAATAATAAGTCGGAGACTTTCTATCAAAAGGAATATTAAACTTGACACCACGATTTTTTATATGTGGTGATTCTTCTTCGTTGTACACATCTTTAAATCCATTAAAGCTGATGTTTTCTGCCAACTGTAATGCGCCATACATAGCGCCATTATTATCGCCGCCCAAAACCCAGTAACTTAAATCCGGAGCCGTGGTAGTTCTTAATGCGTAGGCTTGTTCGCCCAAGCTACCTGTAGTATTGCCACGCTGATTTCTTAGTAAGGTTTGAGCCGTTGGATTTGATGCCAGTGATATTATTATTTTCCTTCCCCTAAAACCAGTTGTGAGGGCAGAAATATCTTTGGTTTCTACCGTAAATTTCCTTGCCTCTAAAGATGTTCTGATATCATTTGCTGCAAACCGGTGTTGTGGAATAGCGTTATTAAAAAACACCGTTACTTTCTGTGCAACTGATGGAATAGTGGTCACAACCAAAAAAATCAGGGATAGTATTTTTTTGATGAAGGCGCTAAATAAAATTTTTATATGCTTCAATTCCATCTCTATTATTTACCCGATTATTTATTTAAAACCTTGTCGTAGGATAATGACTTATCGCTTTGAACGTCGTCAAAACCTGCAACTGAAAATGAGTTTAAATTTTTACTAACGCCTACCTTACCTATAGGATGCCTTCCTCCGTTAAAATAGTTTTTAATGGCAAACCTTGCGGAAGGACGCCTGCCTGCCGGATCCAAAATGGCCAGGGCAAGTATGTACTCTCCTGCTGGTACCCCGGATACCGGGAATGTTTGATTGATTGTATTGACATCTGCAGGAATGGTATACAGGTCTTTAGCATTGTCCCACTTATCGCCGGGCAACCAATTTCTTATATCCAGATTTGCACAGGTTTTCTTCCAAACCGGCTGTTTTGTTTTTGGGTCGAGCAAGCTCACTTCAACCGGCCAATTGTAATAGAATGGAGAAGAACCGGTATTCTTAATTTTGATGGAAACGTTAAATGCTTTGTCCTTGTCTATCTTCTTTGGATAAGTTACTTCTGTAATAACAAATCGGTACCCCATTGCCTTTTGAAGTGGTTCTGCTCCTGCTCTCACGCTCTCGTCATTTTGATTGTAACTGGCAATCCAGCCCATATGGTTTCCATGCAGTTTTCTAATTTCGTCAATCATATAATCCCTGTGGATCGGCTTTGAGACTGTAGAGTCAGGATTTTTACCTGGCTGAATTAGCCAGTTACCCCAGTCGTATGCTGCCTCTCCGCCAATAACTGCTGTCTTCCATTTGGGCGAAAGATTATTCAGGTGATAGTTATAGTATTTTTGATCGTAATGCCCCCAGGAATCCCAATAATATCCGAAGTTGTAGATATCATCGTTGTAGGTATTTGGCCATCTTATCATCACCAATTTATTTTGAAATGCGGCAGCAAACTGTGCAGCTATAGCTTCCTTAATGTCATCTCTTGTGTCTGGAAATTCCATTTCTCCCCATTCGCCAATCAACCCCATTTCTACATAGGCAACCCGTGGATCGTTGTCCCATGCTTTTCCCAGCTTCTTAATCAGCGCAATCACTCTTTGCTTAAACTGATCACTGGTATAATCTCCCTTCTTCATATCAGCCGGCCAGCCACTTTCTTTCCGGGGCCAGTCTAAATAAATGCGGGGTATAGCCTTAAGATTTTTTTCTTCAATACCCATCCATTTTGCATTGCACACCGTTATGATTTTTGCTACGTCATCACTTGCTGAATTTTCAATTTCATTCCATCGTATATAGCTTTTGAATAAGGTGCCGTATTCATGTTCTTTATCGGGAGGTGGCCTGAAACCCTTTAATGGATTACGAATGGCGTGAACATATTCTTCCGGATAAATTGTAACCAGGTTTTGTTTTGTAGCAGCATTAGCTTGGTTGGTTTCGGTGAATTCAACGTAATCCAAAATCCCTAATGATCCTGTTTTGGACAGCGTTTCTATGCTAATCTCATCGCCATTGTTGATAGTAATATTTTTGGGCGCATGCCATTTCTGCTCACTCTGCATGTGCCATTGGTCATCCCGGTTTTTACCTAACCATGAAATAATTTGCATACCATTCAGGTACATCGCATAAGTGTTTTGCCCTATTTTTTCCGGCATGTACCGGACATCGATATCATACCTTCCAGATGGAAAATTAAAGCGAAACTTAGCAACACCTGTTGTACTGGTTAGCTTTATAAAAGTTGTGGATCCGCTGCTGTCAATTGTATAGTTTGTCAGGCTCATATCTTCTGCCTGTACTCGTTTTCCAACATCATTGCCTGCATCAAAAGAAGAAAGAAATGGGATGGTGACGATAAAGAATAAATATGTATAAAAAATTTTCATAGCAATTGTGTTTTAATTTCCTTACTCATTATATTTATTAAAATTCTTCTATAGACCAGTTAGTTTACCGGTGGTGTTAATGAATAGTGCCTGGTGTCGTTGGCTAACGGATCACCAAATAGAGCAGGATCAATCTCATAACTACCAACAAGGTTTGTCCCAATTCCAATCCGGCACAAGGGTTGTGTCTGACTTTTACTTAAAAAGTTTTTGATATCAAAAAAAATTCCCGGCGTTTGCGAGTAGGGTTCCTGAATTGATATTCCAGCCATATAATTACCCGATTTAACCCTTGCAGGTATGGTAATAGAAGCATCGATCGTATATTCTTTTGCGGGTATTTTATACGCCCTGGTATCGTAGCGGTAATCGTCTCCAGGAAGCCATTTACGGACATCTACATTCTTAAGAAGCTGTTTATAGATAATTTCCTGAGTAGTTTCATCTATCAGCACAAATGTCACAGGCCAGTTTTCGTAAAAAGGAGCAGATCCATCATTCTTAACCTTAAAATGGATTTTGAATGGCCTGCCCTGCCTCGCTTTTGCGGCACACGAAAATTCACGGATACTGTAGTTGTATCCAAAAGCTTCCTGTATGCGGGCAGCATTGGCTTTTACACTATCAATGTTTGATCCTTCAGCGCCATCGGTTTTATAACCCGAAACCCAACCCAACCCGGTACAGTGCAGTTCCCTGATTACGTCAATAAGGTTATTGGTAAAAGTATTGCTGTTACATGTTAGTGTTGGGCTACTACCATATTTTGGAAAAAACTTTTCCTTCCCCCAGTCGTATGCTGTTTCACCTTCAACAACCTGTGTTAGAAACCGTCCCTTTTGGTTTCTTTCCCTTATTTCGGCACGAACACGTTCCTGACCGGGGTGAGCATATGAGTCCCAATAAGTACCGAGGTTAAATCCTTCGCTCTCCCAAACTTTTTGGTTACGAACAAGAAGCTTTTTGTTTTTAAATGCTTTTGAATAAGCCTCGCCGAGGCGTTTCGCCCACCCATCCTCGTTAACGCCAACCGGCTTTTCCTGCTCGCCCCAATATCCTATTAACCCGGTTTGAACCCATGCTACACGGGGATCGTTATCCCATGCAAGACCCAATTTATAAATAAGCTTTACCACACGGTCTTTGAATTGCTGGCTCGACCAGTCGCCATCGGTTAAATCAGCGGGCCAATTACCTTTTGTCGCCTTTTTATCCCACAGAATGTACACCCTTGGAATTACCCTGGTGTTCTTTTTTTCAAAATCTTTCCACCTGGCATTGCAGAAATCAATGATTTTCTCCGCACCATCTGTCGAATCATTTTCAATCTCATTCCATTTAATATAATCTCTTACAATAGTTGCGTAAGAGTCGTCTTTGCTGCTTTTTCCAGTCGCATTTTCACGAAATCCTTTAAGCGGATTTTTTAACGCAAAAGGATAGGGTTGTGGATATACTGTAATTGTATTTTGTGCGTGTAAAATTGGAATCCCACACAAAAAAAACAGAAAGAAAAAAATCAAAAAACTTTTGGATAGCATATTATTTATGGGTTTACCTTACGGTGACTAAGAACAGTTTATTTACAACTTGCTTATTGATTTTCCCTGGTATGTTTTACCATTTGTATGGTTCCATCCGGGTTGTAAAAAAGCTTATCGTAACAGGCAATTCTACCCTGCGATTCTTTGTACCTGGGATGATCTTTTATAGCAATATGATAAAAGTAATACCATTGATTTTTAAACTCGATGATAGAGTGATGATCTTGTGCTCCACTAGGATGTGGTGCCATTGGCCCTTTCCATTCAAATGGACCGTAGGGATTATTGGCTACTGAATAAAAGCCTTGATTTGTATTGTTTTTCCAATTGGTGTACGAAAAATAATAGACCCCGTTTCGCTTGTGCATATAAGCGCCTTCTTTAAATTTCAGCGTATCATTTTGCATAACATCTTTCGGTGCATAATCAATTTTACGGACTTCTTCAGCCAACTCAATCATATTAGGTTTTAGCTTGGCAACTACACCCGGATTATTGTAGATATAGGCCTGCCCGTCGTCATCAATAAAAATCTTAGGATCAATTCCACTTAAACCTTCCATAGGACTGCCGGTATCTTTAAAAGGACCTTTGGGAGAATCTCCAATAGCAACCCCAATACGCCACTGACCTTCTTTGTTTTTAAGCGGGTAGTACAAGTAATATTTTCCATTCTTACGAGCCGATCCGGGTGCCCATAAAAAACCACCTTTCTCCCAGGCCCAGGATACATCTGCTGAATGAAGAATTTCTCCATGATCAGTCCAGTTAATCATATCTGTTGAAGAAAAAACATGATAGCCATCCATGGCATCGTAGTGGGCTTTGTGTATGGATGAATCCATGTTTCTGTCCTGTGAGGAGTACATCCATACAACGCCATCCCACACCTGTACATCGGGATCGGCTGCGCTGTGTAAACGGCTCAGCGGATTTCCCTGGTATTTAAAATTGTAGGGAAACTTTATTTTTCCAATTTTCACTGCATCGTTCGAAGCTTTTTGAGCGTAGGATGTATTTACCATAAAACTGCACAATGCTATAAAACTTATGGCAAAAAGAATACGAAATTTGGTCATGTTCATAGGTTTAAAATATTAGTTTTTGAATTAAAAAGTATTCGCTTTGTTTTATGTTGGTTGTTAACCCAATCTCTACCGGTTTTGACGATTTTTTATCAAAAAGCTGAATGGCCAGCCAATATTCTCCTTTTGGTTTGGCTGAAGGTTTTACCGTGTATTTTTCCGGTGAAGCCTGCCCGGGATTCCAGTTTTTGTTTCCTGAATCGTCAACCACAAAATCAATTGATCCGCTGGTTTTATCTATTGGGATTAGTTTACCTTTTAACTGGTAAGCAGTATAAGCCGGAGCAACTCCTTTATTCAACCATTCAATCTCAAATGATAATTTTCCGTTTTTATAGCTGGGTAAATTTATGGACTTCGGAAAATACCAGTAACCACACAGGTTCAGCATCTCCCTCGTAAACTCCGGATTGTCGGATAGCCAGTCGCCCAGGTAACCGTGAAAACCGATATAAGTTGGCCGGATTATCTTCACAGCATTGCGAAAAACATCTGCACCACTTACCTTGTATTCGGGAATTATACCTCCTCCATTTTTACCAAGCCAGTGTCCGTTATTTTTTACTTTCCCATAATGTTCCAGTTCAAAAACCGCGGGCATTTTTTTATAAGGCTCAGTGAAAAATTCCGGGTGCCTGACAGTCCAACTTTTCAGGTCGTTTTCCATGTAGCCTTTTACCAACGGGCTGTCGTCCCGCAATGAAATTCCATTATCAATAGCATACTTCAATAATTCCTTTTTATCCTGTTCATTTCCCCCACTTGCCAAAAAATCGTCACATATTATCAATTGGGTCTTTTTATAATGCTTCCTATAAAGATCAATGTGCGTTTTCTTTTCTTTCATCGTAGGGGGAATACGGGTTGAGAAATAGGTATGACCCTCGCCCCATTCGCCGATGCTGCCAATATCAACATAGCGTACCCAGGCCTTCCCGTCGTATTTTTCAGCAAATGCTTTGTGGAAATTATCCAGCTTTTTGAGGAAAACCTGATCATCCCATACAGGTGTCCACGATGCACTTCCAAATTCCGGTCGCTCTATGCCTTTTGCTCCTGCTTTCACCACCCAATAAGGTGTTGCATAGCGAATACTATCAATTTCAACAGGAACGCTGCCAGGTGCAGGTCCGGTTTCTTTACAAGTTATTCTAAATGAAATTTTGTACCCCCTGGGAACATATTTCTCCACTATGTTATCGATATATGACCATTCGAACTTTCCTTCTTCAGGTTCCAAAAAAGCCCAGGCCAACCGCAGGTAAAGGTGATCCATCCCGGGGAAATCAGTTAAAGCCTTTTCATCCTGAATAAGGTATTTGTTGATTCCATTATCGAGCATGTGATGATACCAACCTTTATCTGGGTTAGCCAATGGTCTTATGGTATCCCACTGACTTACCAAATCTGTTTTTTTTTGTGAAAAACCGACAGCAGATGAGCATGATAAAAAGACTACTGCTGCCAGCGTGAATATTATTTTGTTGTTCAACATCTTAAAACCTATTTAAAACGATTAATAATATTCAATCACCGGGATCAGAACAATTCCGGCAACACGATTGCGTATCCTATTTCCTGATGCTTACCGAGGCCGAGAGTAGGTTGTACCCGCGGGCGATATCCCACACATCTTTGTTGGCAAAGCGAATGGAATAGGAAGGTTGCGTTTGCAGGTTGATAGAATCATCAGGCAGCCACAAAGCCAATTTGTATGTACCTGCTACCATGTCGGTAGGCAGGGTCACTGTTTGGGGAGCGAGAACTGCAGGGCCGCTCACCCATTTGCGTACATCTATATTGGATAGCTTCATATTGTAACGGTTGGTGCCATTATCAAAAACCAGGTAGATGGCACGCTGCTTAATGACGCCGGCATAGCCGTCGTTACTTAAATTTGCTGCAAAAGTGAAACTACTCCCCACTGTCGCCGACGATGGAAAGGTGGCATCGATCAGGCGTAAGCGATAGCCGAGCTTGCGTGAGATGCGATCAAATTCCGATTCTGCCGGATCATTACCACTGGCCGGCAGAAGTATTTTTTTCCACTGATTAATGGCATCTCCCCAAAAATCGAAATTGATTTCTGTCCAGTTTGCCTCCGCCATCTCATTCTGCGTAGCGCTGATGCGGTCTATTGCTGGCGAGCAGGTTTCCCCGCCTACTAGTTTATTCCCACCATAAGAAGTGTTCAGATTATTAAATGTGTATTGTTTTTGTTGTTCTAATGTTTGATTTCCGAACCAGAGATTTAACCTGGCGTAAGTGCCGCGGTCCGAGTTGTCGAAAAGAAAACAGTCGTTATGATGACCTATACGGTCCCGCTCAACCTGCGTCAGGGGCCTGCTTCCGGCAGGCACAGGCAGTTCATTCAGTATTTCCCTTATATGCATCGGGTAGCGCATGACGATGGGTAGTGTTTCCGGCGTCGTTTCAAGAATTCTTTTAATGATCCGGTAACGGGTATCGCCATCAGCCCGATTGCTTAGGTCAGCATACCGGCCAGAGTGCCATTCGCCCCATTTACCAAGATAACCTGCCTCCAGGTGATTGATCACATCCGCGTTGGCCGAAAGAACGGCGTTGATTTGTTCAATGTGTTTCAGAATGCGGGATTCGGGAACGGCAGGCGACTCACTCCATACATGGGTGGGACGCAATATGATCTTTAGACCAGAAGAGCGAACGGCATCTAACCCTTTCTGAATACTATCAAGATAAGGTTGTGGGATGATGTCTGTATCTCTATAACTGTCTAAGCGCAGGTAGCTATGAATGAGCGTGTTTCCGGCAGCTTTAATGTTTGAAAAGTCGCGGTCGCTGTTGATATTGCGACGATTGTGCCATCCGCGTTCGGGGTTGGGAAATACACCCGACAAATCGGCTATGTATGAGATAGTGGTTGCGCCCCGGCTTGATATCGTCGGCCCTGGCGGAAAAATTTGTTTCCCACAAGAAGAGAACCATGTTGTTATAGCAACTGCAAAAAAGAGAGCGGTTCCATTCATACTAAATCAGATTTAAAGTGTGTTTCACTCCGTCATAGCTCAAATGTAATTTGACTAAAAGTGATAAAATGTTTAGTCGTTCAATTATCTTGATGTTTTGTACTTTATTTTATGCTCTATATTTTATACTTACATTCACCTTAGCGTCAAACGATTTTATAACTTTATTTTTCATTCATGCTTTGTGCATCAGGAAATTTCATAGAAGAACAGTTTTTTGCGATGGAAGCATTTTGAAGAGAGCCTGCGATGAACATAACGAGAGACGGTTAAAAAAAGGCAATCATATTTGTAGTAGAATCAAGACTATAAAGATTACCTCTAAAAGAGAAGGAGCCTTGCGGCTCCATCTCTTTGGAATATTCGCTTAACTTTTAATAGCCGGGATTTTGCTTCAGTTTTCCCTGGTATGCATCTAATGTCACCTGATCGTAAGGAAACAGTTCAGATTTTCCCGGCTGAAAATACCTGGCAATGTTTTTATCTAATGATGTGCCTTCATATCCGGTAGTAGATGTAGTATTTTGAGCCCAGTCTACCCTTACCCACCTAACAGCAGCAGTGCCTGCCGAAGGTGCACTTGGAGCTATACTTGAAGGAATAGGTGGTACCTGTGTTGGCCTCCAAAACGGTTTCGCATTTACACTGTCTGCAGCGGTATAATAAGTAAGTTCTTCCCCCGTATTTTTATAATAAACATACTGAGGAACAAAGTCATAAGGGGCTACACGAGCCTGTATCTGCGTGATTTTTACCCTCGCTTCCGCTATTTTGGTGGCCAACAGGTTCCAACGTAGTAAGTCGTATTTACGAATACCTTCTTCGCCAAATTCAAGAAAGCGTTCGTTTACAATTGCATCAAAAAAAGCAGTTTTAGTAGTAGGTGTAACACCCATTCGGCCCAGGTTGCCTCTAAATCCTCTCATCCGAACTTCTTCAAATGCTGAAATGGCGGCAGGAGTAGGACCATTATTAATTTCGTTTACTGCTTCGGCATACATTAATAACACATCTGAAAAACGTATAATAGCCCAATTGATACTAAGATTTATGGTTGGACCAGGCAATAGTGGTACTCTCCAATCTCTTCTATACTTACCTGTTGTTAATTCTCCCAGGCGGCGTACAATTTTATTGTTTGAGCTTGTGGGTACTGCATAGGTTGTAATGGTAACATCACGGCGAACATCAACAGAATCGAATGCATAAAAATAATTAGGAGTAATTCTATTAGACGCCTGTCCTGTACCATAACGAGAAGCGGAATTTAAAGACGGGCCGTTGTAATGGCCCTGGCGGCTGTCGCTAGCTCCATCGTTTCCGGCAGATCCCATCTCTAATAAAATTTCACCTGAAGGATCGTACACAAATGATAATACATTTCGCCAAATATTTTCATAATTTGGGTTTAAAGTATGTTGGGTTCTATTGGCCATTAAATCCTGACATTCGGTTAATGCAATTTGATAGTAGTTCAAAAAGTCGGCAGGTCTTTCCATTTGTCCATTTGCACGTAAAGAATAACCACCTCTGAATAAAGCAATTCTAGCCAATAAAGCTTTTGAAGCCCCTTTTGTAATCCTGGTGTTTCTTGCCACGTCTCTTCTCCAGGGCAATAAATCCTTTGCAACATTTAAATCGTTGATAATTTTATCGTAGGTAGAATCTCTGTTCGATGCTGCGATAAACAAATTTTCCTGTCTATATGATGGAATCATAGGTGCCGGCACATCACCCCAATTTTTTATTAATTCAAAATAGTACAATGCCCTTAATGTTAATACCTCACCATACAAACGCTTTAAGTCACGTTGTTCTGTAACAGTACCCTTGTTGTATTGGCTCATCAAAGGAATTTGTTCAATAGCTAAGTTTGCTTTTTCTATACCACGGTATAAAGCCCTAAATGAACCCGAAAGCCCACTATTATTTAGTGGTGCCTGATATCGAGCTATACTTCCCTGAGTTCCAGTTACAGAATTAGATGAATAGCCTTCATCGGAATCATAAGGAAATACCATGGAGAGATTTAAACTAAAGCCGCTTTCGCCTGACATCTCGTCGTAAACGCCTATTACAGCCAAAAGGGCATTTCCAGGATCAGAGAACGCTGCTTCTAAACTGAAGTTAGATACCGGCTCTACTTGTGTAAATTTTTTACAAGATGTAGCAGAAAACAATGTAACTAAAACTACCGCTACTCCTAATTTATATAAGAATGTATTTTTCATTTGTCCAATCGTTTAAAGATTTAAAAAGTTAGGTTTATACCCATTACCCAGGTTCTTGAACGTGGAAAAGCACCATAGTCAACTCCTGGTGTTAAAGGATCTGATTGTCTGGAAGTAACATCTGGATCATAACCAGTATAATTAGTAAAATTCTTTAGATTATTCACTGTGCCAAACAACCTGAAACTTGATATTTTAGCTTTTTTAAGCAAAGTTTGCGGTATTGAATAACCTACTGTAATATTATTAATACGGAAATAAGTTCCATCTTCAACAGCCCAGGAGTTTGCAAAAGCATTATTACCAGCATTTCTATCGGGCGTCCATATTTTAGCATTTACATTAAGTGCTGCCAGTTCAGCAGGGTCGGTTACTCTTTGCCCTTGTGCGTTAATATAAGTAAACCTGTCCTTCATAATACTTAACAAATTTACATCGGCATTGCTTGATGATCTTGCCCATTCAAGTTTGTTGCCATTATAAATATCATTACCCACTACAAAATTTACAAAACAGCTAATATCAAAATTTTTGAAGGTAAATTGATTGTTCCAACCGCCTATAAAATCCGGATTAGCATTACCAATAATTGTTCTATCATTTATATCAACAACTCCATCTGGCTTTCCACCTGGCCCGCTGATATCTTTCCATTTCAAATGACCAGGTCTGAGAGGGCTAGAGACATTAACAAGCATTCTGGTAACACCTGATTTGATTGTGTAGGTTGTTGTTGTTGGGTTATAATCAAAATCTTCTACTTTATAAAAACCATCTGAAACAAAACCATACATTAACCCTACAGGTTCACCTACTCTTACAAGAAAATCATTTTGAGTTACACTATTAGAATTTCGTATTATCTCTTTAAGACCACCAAGGTTTTCTACACGGTTTCTATTGATTGATACATTGAAATTAGAGGTCCATGTAAAATTATTTTTTGAAATAGGGGTTGCATTTATTTGTAATTCAATACCTCTATTTGATGTTCCTCCAATATTTTGTATTTGGCTTGTATACCCAGTTGTAGGTGGAATTAATGCATCTAACAATAGGTCGTTGGCCGAGTTCTTATATACGTCAATCGTTACCTGTACCTTGTTATTAAATAAACCTACATCTAAGCCGAGGTTAATGGATTTATTTTGCTCCCATCTTACACCAGGGTTAGATAATCCTGTTGGAGACAGGCCAAACAATACACCACGATCTACCGCATATTGCCCGGATGTATTATATATTTGACTGTATACCAGGTTTCTTATACGGTTATTACCTACTACACCGTAGCCAACCCTCAATTTGCCGTCGCTCAACCATTTTTGGTTCTGCATAAATTTTTCCTTCGAAAAACGCCATGCTACTGAGCCTGATGGAAACAAAAGGCTACCGTTTTCCGGACTAAACTTAGAAGAACGGTCATTTCTTAAATTAAATGAGGCAACATATAAATCTCTATAGCTGTAATTAGCACGACCAAAAAATGAAAATATTCTACTCGGTGGCTCAACACTAGTTCTGGGAGTACCATTGAACGCAGTGCCGAGCCCCATATTAGCTAATGCCTTTTCCGGAGCAATATCTGCTGGAAGAAATCTAACTTGCATTTCAGAACTATTTTGCCTAAGATCAACAGTTTCCTGACCAGCAAGTATCGTAATATTATGTTTACCCTTTACATCCTTAAGCGAATATTGCAAAGTATTTGAGTTATTGATAGTGCTGCTGAAGCTATAAGCTGTTAGAGCAATAGGTAATGAAGAACCATTGTTTCTGGCATTGCCTGAAAGTTTATTAAAGAAACGTTCATTTCTTCCAGCAGAATTATCGTACCCAAAAGTAGATCTAAAGGTTAGGTTTTTTAGAATATTATAACTTATATAGGCTGTTAAAAAGTTAGCCTTTGAACTTTGTTTGCGGTATTCTGCTTCGGTTTGCAAAATTGGGTTTATTAAAGCCAACCCTCCGTCTCCACCGCTGGCATTATAGAAGTCTTCATCAAAATCATCAATATCCAAAGTAGAATTTGGGTTTAAATAAGGACGATAGAAGATAGTGCTGCGGAGACGATTGCTATTGGTAGAATTCTGAATATTATTTGGATTACTAGTTCCACCTCCCATAATTTTTTGATCTAAATAACGATAGGTAATACCCATTCTGGCCCTATCGTTTATTTTATGATCTAATTTAAAATTTACAATATACCGTTCAAAACCAGATTGCAATAAAAGACCCTGTTCTTTATTGCCGGTAAGACTTAAGTTATAGGTTGTAGCAGCATTACCGCCACTAACACTTACATTATGATTTTGGAATTGACCTTTACGGCCAAACACCTGATCTTGCCAATTAACTGCTGGTATATTTTTATATGCATTTAAAGTGTCCCAGGTGGTACCATAAGTAGTGGCAAATCTGGCACTATCTGTAGAGCTGGCACGGGTTCTTTCGTAATTCCAAAGAACATAATCGTAAGGGCTTAATACTTCGATTGTTTTTGGTAATTCTCTAAAGCCATAAGTACCATTGTAAGTAACTTGCGTTTTGCCAGGTTTGCCCGCTTTCGTAGTGATCATAACGACCCCATTGGCAGCCCTCGCTCCATAAATGGCGGTGGTAGAAGCGTCTTTCAGTACATCGATGGAAGCAATATCCTGCGGAGCAATAACAGAAAGTGCGTTTTCTACTTGTACACCATCTACTATGTATAAAGGTGAATTATCCTGCGTAATAGAGCCGCCACCGCGAACTCTAATAATAATATCACCACCTGGTGTACCATCTAAAGCAGTTGCCTGAACACCGGCTAATCTACCTTGCAAAGCTTCTGCAGCAGAACTCAGTGGAATATCTTTGAGTTGTTTAGCGCTTACTGACGAAACTGACCCGGTTAAATCTCTTCTTTTAATACTGGAATATCCTACAACCACTACTTCGTCACCAGCCAAAACGTCTCCTTTGCTCAAAACAACAGTGACCGGTGCCGAGCCATTGGCGGTTATAGTTTGAGATTTATAACCTACAGAACTTATAAGCAACTTAACAGAATTTGTTCCTGCTACATTCATACTGAAATTTCCACCCTGGTCTGTACTGACACCTTTTTTGGTGGACACAACAATAACCGAAACATTTGGAAGGCCAACATTCGTGCCTTCTTCCATAACCCTTCCTTTGATTTGGACGGACTGTGCACTAAGGGATAAAATTCCTAAAGGCAAATAAATAAGCAGCAGTAATAATCTTTTCATAATAACATGCAGTTTGAAATTTTTAAAAAGTGAAATTCATTTAAAAACGGTTTGATTCATCAATTTTGATTAAGGTGTATGCTTTGGTTTTTCTATTCAATGATTTTTTTTGAGTTTTATCTAATATCAGGGTTTACAATATGCATAAAAGTAGCCATATTAAGAATGATCAGAAGGGGCTCAACATACCTTGTTCGTTGCATGAGACTAATCCTATACCTCGCAAATTCCTATTTTATTTGAGCGCAGCGACGTCGGCAAATTTCCTGTCAGTCTTTATCGAATGATGTTTGAATTAACCTGCATCAATTGAGTACTACATATCCACCAAAAATAAATCCCTACCATTTTGCCGCTGGCTTTCTCAATCTGCCCTGCTGTTATAGGTTGCCCTCGAATGTTATTCGCATATTAAATGCCTGGATTCGCCATTTGTTTTACATTCCTGGAGGCCCCTCTTTATTTTAATTGATTCTTTGAAAAGAGTCTTTCGACCTCTTAAATAAACATAATCGTTCTATTTTATATGGGCTTGACAAGTACCCAGATCCTATAAAAAGCCATTGTAAACATATGTTTGCCTTTCTATTTCTCAAATATCATTGATAATTAGGACAGTAAATTGCTCCGTAATACAGTCATCTTGCTGTATTGTACAATAATGGCTGTGCTAAATATCCAAGCCCTGTATTCACTTTTAGTTTTTTCGGTTTCTCAAAAGGAGATTTACTTTCAATCTGTTTTCAATAAACAAACTTGTGTTGCTGTTCTAATCAGTCTTCTATTCCCCAATAATCAGATAAATCAAAAAAATGGCAATACACGTAAAAAAAATAACCAGGTACTTTAACCGTTTTAGTTGGCGTATCTCCTTTTCCGGGTGGTTACTTTTGTATTTTTCTTTTTTTTCCAATTTGTAATTTATATTGAATACAAATTATAACAAGGCGCAGACAGTCCATGATAAAATCCTTCGGAAGTTTAGCTCAAACGTACATTTATACAACGATTAAGTATGGAATTGGCTTTTACCCATCTATAATTGGCGCCCGGAGTTTACTTACCTTAAACATTTTTTTATTTACAGGGAAGCATTTTGAGCTTTTTTTTTGCAAAGTCCCATTTAAAAGTTGATGAACTTTACTAAACTACCTTGCCTTTATCACCTGATTCTTAACCACTTACTATAGGAGTGGCTCACTATATTGTTAGAAAAATGAAGTGAACCAACTTTTATGCACCTGCTATTTCCTTAGCCTTGAAGTTTAAAGTGTCGTGATATGTCATTTTTAAGTGTAAAGAAAAAGAGTTCAGGCTACTACCTATGAAGATTAAAAAGCTAACGGAATGACGAGGACAATAACAAACCGGTGAGATTTCATTCAATCATAAAACATTAGGGGTTGTATTTCACGATACCACTCCAGCATTTCATTAGTGACAATGAATACAAATTATCACAAAGCCCCGTGAGTTTGATACCATTTTGAGTTAACTAATGTTTATCAGTAGGGATAGCATGTAATCTGCTCACTCCCAAACCAGCAAAGTCGTAGGGTGTATTTTCCATTTTCAGCTAAATTAAACTTAATGAGCCCCCGCCAAATGTACTTACCCGGTTGACGGAGTCGTCCTTGCCTACATCACTTACCCTACCGACGCCGGGTTCAAAGAGTTGTCCCCCGGTACCGTTGTAGCCGGTGATTTTTTTAATAGTGCCATTTGGGTGTTGAAAAATATGACTTGAGCCCACGTAAGTTCCAATCCACAACCGCCTGTTTATATACTGTCAACGACCGGATGTAGCCGATTTCTAATCCCGAATTGGAAGGCTGTAATTCATTTATTTTCGATAAATGTTCCTGAAATCGATCAAGAGATCCTTTTTTCATCTCCATCAGGCCAGTACATGATTTGGAGAAAGGGTATCAACTGAATCAGGTGTTCGCTGCAAAAGTATAAAAAGCTTTAAAACCATGTAAATTGTTTCAGGCTTTCCAAAGGATTCGTCGAATAACAATCTATTTTATTGGCACTACTTTGAATACCATTCCAGGCTTTTCTACAGCAATATACATAAAGCCATCGTCACCCATTTCAACATTACGCATCCGCCCAAGGTTAGGAAATAATTTTTCCTGTTTCACCACTTTGTTGTCCTTCATCACACAACGGTTCAAATACATAAAACGTAAAGAGCCGACCATAATGTTGTCTTTCCAGGCGGGATATCTATCACCAGTCACGATTGCCATACCGCAAGGTCCAATGGATGGTATCCAGTATTTTTCCGGCTGTTCCATTCCTTCTTTTTTGCTGATGTTTGTCAAAGGCTTACCATTGTAATTGATGCAATAACAGATCACGGGCCAGCCATAGTTGGCTCCCCTGCGAATAATATTCAACTCGTCGCCACCACGAGGGCCATGCTCTGTTTCCCAAATAATGCCTGTTTTTTTATCCAGAATTAAACCTTGCGGGTTGCGGTGACCATAGCTCCAGATGCTAGCTTTGCTCCTCCCATCTTTGGCAAATGGATTGTCTTCCGGAATGCGTCCATCATCAAAAAGTCTATGAATTTTTCCATTATCGTTGTCGGTGCTTTGTGGAAATTCTTTTTCATTACCTCTTTCGCCAACAGAAAAGTATAAAAAACCTTTATCATCAAACATTAATTTAGACCCGAAATGATGCCTGGTACGGGTATATGGATTGGCTTCAAATATTTCCTGTACGTCTGTAAAAGCATCGTCTTTTATTTTTCCCCTTACGATAGCTGTTGTGGTCAGTGTTACACTATCGGGTTTCTTAAATTTCGAGTACGACATATACACCCACCCATTTTTTTTATATTGCGGATGTAATTTAACATCGAGCAAACCGCCTTGTCCTTCTGCCAAAACCTGTGGTGTTCCTTTTATCAATTTCTTATTGCGATTTTGGTCAACACGATACAACTGCCCACTCCGGTCTGTAATTAAGTAATTGCCATCCGGCAATTGTGCAAAACCCCATGGGCTTAACATACCTGTAGCTATTGTATCTAATCTTACTGTAATTCCATCAGACGCAAAAATATTTGACGTAGGCCTGTTGGCTGGTTTATACTCATCTGTTTCCTTTATAAATTTTACGAACATAGATGCCATTTTTTCAATGTTCCTATCTTTCAGGGCACTATCATATGCAGGCATTCCAAAATCCGGGCTTCCATATTTTATACTACGAATGATAGAATCTTTTGAAGTACCGTACTTCCATTTTCGATCTACAAAGGCTTCCATTTGCTGACCATGGCAGCCGGAACAGTTGTCAGCGTAGATCTTTCTTATCTTTTTTTCTGATGCATTAGCTCCCATGTTCTCCTCTTTGTTAAAGCCGAACACTATTACTGCACCCGTTACCAACAGAAGTACCCTGTACTTTTTTTTAATCTTATTCATTGCGTCTTCCGATTTATTTTGAAGTATTATTAATTACTAAAGACAAACATTCTTGCTAATCATTTTTTATTTTGTTGCGTGTTAGTTTATATTCTTTGTTGAGATTCCTATTTATTTCCCACAAATTTACCAGAAACGCTAACTGTTAGCTTTTCGCTTTTCTTACGGAATATTTTCTTCAACATTATTGAAGCTTTAATATTTTTGGCATCGATTGTTTGTAAGTGCTTAAAATAATTCTCCGCCTCAATAAGATTTCCGGAGTTATAATAGCTTACCCCTATTTCATGTAAAAGCTGGCTTTCCGATAAAATAACGGCGCTATTCCCACTTGCTTTCTGGTATTGCATTAAAGCGATAAAAGCCTCAGCAGCCTCGGCATGGCGCCCTGCACCTGTTAATATCATAGCCAATATAAAACGAAAACGTTCCGGCTCCCCCTGATTAGTGCTAATACATCTCTTTACTACTTGCACCGCATCATCCATTTGTTGCGGGTTTACGATCGAATTCTCTATTCGATAAAAATTCATCAATGCTTCCACATACTCAAATGCTACCGAAACATCATCCGGGAATAGGGCTGCCTTTTCCCTCGCTTCCACAAGGTGTTCGTCACGAATGTTTAAGTCACCAATACCCATTTTATTGGCTACCCCTGCTAACATTTTCAGGGCATCTTCGTTTTCTGGCTCCATTTTCAACCCCTTTTTCAGAGCAGAGTAGGCGATGGCTATATCTCCGATGTTCGGAGCGTTTCTGTAGCGGGCAATGTTCATATAGTTTTCGAACGATAATGGTCGTTGCTTCTCGTACTCTGTGAACCACAAACTTTTATCCTGAAACGAGAACCGCTCATCTAAACTATCTAAAACAGAAACCGTTTCATGTGTAAACAGGGCGACCGGAGCCAGAAATTCAAGAATAGGCTTATTTGCGGTATTTATTTCGTCATTATAATACTGATAAGGATTATTCCGGGCCGAAACAACCTGTGTAGACAAAATTGAAGGTACATCGTACATCTTTATTCTTGCTAAATCCTGTGCTATACCTGCATTCTTCAGTTTCCTTTCTATTGCATCAAAGTCTAAAGAGAGCGGGCTTGCCGAAGCGAGAATGATAACATCAGCATCTGATACCTTCCAGATGGTTACGTTAGAAAGTGCTTTACTAATCGTACTCAATACAAGTTTGAATATATCATTATTAATATCGTAAGTATGAAACCATTGAGCCATTACACCGTTGCGCTTGAGTTTGGCTTTGCATAAATTAAAATATTCCAATGAGTATAAATTACCAATTCCGGCAATCCATGGATTGGAAGGCTCGCTAATGATATAGTCGTATTTTTTAGAGGATGTTTTGAGATAGGTGATTGCATCATCAATATATATTTTTGCTCGTGCATCTTTTATAAAATTGTAATTCTCCTTTGCAAAAAAGGAATTGCATTCCACCACTTCAGAAGCAATTTCTACAACGTCAAGAGACTTTAGAGGATGGCGAAGGACTGACCCGCAGGTAATGCCACTGCCCAGGCCTATCACAAGTGCATCACCCGAGTTCGGGTACAACATCAGGGGGATTTGCCCCAATAATACCTGTGTTGGCAAATCAGCCAGGGTGCTGGCATCTGCCTTACCATTAATTATTAGCGTTTTTTGAAGCGTATCTCCAAAAATAGATTCACGCACTGCAACGTTGGCATGCACACCTTCTTTGTACCAAAGTATTTTCTGACCCTCGTTCTGCTGTTCTTTAAACTCTTTATACGATGGAACATCCTGGGTATATAGTGTTCGAAAAACCCCTGATATTAAAAAATTATTGTTCCATGCCGGCAACAGTATTCTTATACTTATTGCACACACTACAAAAAGAATCGCAAAACTCACTTTAACCTTTAATGCTACACCTGAATAGTTTAAAATAAAAAAACCTAGTAATCCATTAAGAAGCACACCAAACTCAAGAGATAATTTCACCCCAAGAAAAGGGATTAAAACTAAACCCGTAATTAAAGCACCTGCCACTGACCCCATGGTATTCATAGAAAAAATTCCTCCAATGGATTTGCCTAAAACCCGCATGTCGTTGCTGGCTATGCGGCTGGCAACCGGTAGCGACATACCAGAAAAAATGGTAGGCACCAGCATAACGGCAAAACAGTATAAAAACTCCAAACTTAGAAAGGTTGAAAAGTTTTCAGGGCTATTAGGAATACGGGCAGCTACTCCCATTAAAAAATATGGAAGCCGCTCGTAAAGTGGAAGCATCAGAATGATAGACACTGCAGTACCATATTGACAAATGGCTAAGAAGGCAACCAAATTCCTGATTTTTTTTATTACCAGTGAAACGATAAAACTGCCCAGGGCTATTCCGGTAATAAAAGCCATGAGCATTATGGTGAAGGAATAAGTAGTTGAGCCAAGAATGTTAGAGAGTAGTCGTACCCATGTTAACTCATACAGCAATGCAATAAAGCCTGATGCGAAGGCAGTGAAAATAGCTACACGAATTGTTTGCCGGGGGAATGATGGTGCATTAACACTCTCAAAGTTTCCGCCTGTTGTGTTTGATTGTCTACTGGTTGTGGATAATCGGGACAGCAATAGGGCAAACAATCCTATCAGGATGTTTAATAAAGCTGCAACCCAAACAGTAACTTCAATCCCCAATAGCCGGATAAGAAAAAAACCGGCGATACCAGTACCAACTAAGGCTCCAATGCTATTTATATAATATAGAACGGCAACATCTTTACCTGAATCAGCAATTTTTTTACTCACAAACTTTGTAAGAATAGGAAGGGTTCCGCCCATTAAAAATGTTGGAACAATGAGTGTTAAAAAGCTCAACAAAAACTTTAGCGCCATTAAAACACCCTTGTTAGAAGCGCCATCCAAGGTGGATGCCGAGCTAATAAAAAAATTTCCTGCTGTTTCAATTATGAACGGATAGACTAAGCAATACGCACCAATTCCTAATTCTAGCAGTCCATACAGCTTAAGCTGGTTTAACATCCTATCGCTATAATTCCCCCAATACAGGGCACCGAGTGCTAATCCACCCATATAGGTTGCCAGCACAATCATATGCGCATATGCGGTACTACCTATAAATATGGCGATATACCTTGACCAGGCCACCTCATAAATAAGCCCACAAATACCCGAAAGGATAAATAGAATTACAACTGCAACTTTAATACTCAAAAACTTCATGAATTTTTTAGAAGGGAGTTTAATACTTAAATAACTTTATTATCCTTTTATACAACTCAGGTGCGATGACGATTTTGATGCCCGACCAACTCGATTTGAGCTTCTACAATTCGTACATTTTACCTTAAAAACTTTCGATTCGAGCGCAGTTTTTACACTGTTGGCAGCAAATTTAATTTGCGCCACAACCGAGTCGAATGATCGGCCTGCTGTTTTAGTGCAGCCTATTAATGGCAACGAAAACATTAAACCTTTTGTGGAAATTCTTACAATCAATTTTAGACGTTTATTACTTCTGATTTTTAATATCGCATTGAGGAATTCCGATTCCACCAAGATCGGTATATTCTTTTAAGACAAACGCATCAGCATATTTCCAATCGGGCGAAATGGACATAATTCTAAAAGAATCGGGATGATAAGCCTCCTCCATGGCCCTGCTGTAGTTAATCCACCTGCAATATGCTTTGGCCATAGCCTCTTTAGCCTTCCCTGTTTGTCCGGCTTTTTTATAGGTTGCTCCACGCACCTTGTAAGCGTAATAAGAGCCGAGGTAAGCCATTTGTCTTACATTTTTAATTGCCATGTCAAAATCAGCACTGCCATTGCTTTTTATTGTATTGATGATGGCCAATGCTTTTTCGGCACCCTCAAGCATTTCATCGGCAACCGTATACGATGATTTTTTACCCTGACAATTACCTGCGGCTGAGGTTGGTATATCGCAAAGATTGGAGCCCTTGGCAGCGGTGGTTTCATTTGCAAACCCATCAATTGTTCTAAATCCGCCACTCTTTGCTGAACTCCAGCAAGCCTCAGGATACCAGTGAAAATCGTAAATCCATGATCCCATTACCAGTTCGGTTACTTTAGGAAGTTGCCGCGAAGCAAGTGCCCATGCCTGAAAAAGATCGTCGTTTTGACTTGTTTTGTATCTTTTTGCCAACATACCTTTCAGTGTATGATCGCTTAATTGTGGGTTATAAGAAATCCGTCCCCAAAGCATTTCCATATACCAACGTCTTTCCACTTCGAGCTGCCCGTTCAGTGATTCGTTTTTACAAAAATAAGTGCGGCTTGGATTATATCCATCTGTACCCAGATAAATACCGGCTACTGTTTCTTTAGAAGGAATTCCGTGAATAAAATCACGAACAAATTGGGGATCGCCCCAATTAAAATAGAAATAGTCATCGTTTCGAACGGTTAAAAATGTTTTCGCCCGCAATTTTGCTACTGCTTCAATCTCATTTGACCATCTTGGAGTTGTAGTAGAATAAGTATGTGCCTGGGCATATTTGACCGAATAATTCATGGTTACATTGGGTAATGACTTAATGGGCGAGTAAATTGAATCCCAAATTTCAGGAGTTGTTCTAACGGCTCTATGTATAAGGTTGAACTTCCTTGTTGGATTTTCTTTTAAATAGTCATTGACTGCTTTTCCAATAGCATTCCATGTCCAGGTTGTATTTCCAATAAAAGATCCGCTCAAACCATCCCCGGCAGTTATTCCAAAGCCATCCAGTTCAGGATAGGTATGAATGAGCGCCCGCATGCTTTTATACATGTAATCAATGGTAACGGGATTGGTGGTATCCTTGTTAATGGTTGGATATTGATCCTGGGCATAGTCGACGTATAAGTTCCAGTTAAAGAAATAGAATTTCATTCCCCTGTCGTGTGCATACTTCATCACACCGCGCCAGAACTTAACTCGTTGCTCATGGTTTAACTCCTTTACGTATCCGTCGAAACCCTCTATTCGAGGCAGGCTCGCCTTCGGATAATCTTCCAGTTTTACAAGCGCCGGAAAAGGATGATGCACCCAGACTGACAATAGGTTGTAACGATTCCTGGCTTGCTGATCTATTAATTTTTCCCAGAATGTGATATCCCAAACATGAGGGATGGCTTTTCTTTCTGAGTTAGAAGCCCATGTACCAATATAAGTTGGAACACGCTTGTCCAGGGGTAGGTTTAGTTTCATACCCCGGGCTAACAGGTAAGGAGTCTCTTCATTATTATATGACCTAGAGAAACCATCCTGTGAAATATTTTCAGCAATTTGGAAACCACCGTACATAGCACCATTTATGTCTCCACCTATAACCCAGTGTGAATGTTTTTTCTTTTTCGTGGTTCGCAAAGCGTAGGCCTGCTCGCCAAGTGTGCGAGAAATTGTTCCACCTTGACCTGAAAGGATTTTTGTCATCTCTACATTTGAAGATAAAGCGATAACAATCTTCCTATTAGCATAACCCGATTTCAGCGTCGAAAGAGGCAACATTTCAACTGTAAATCCCTTCGCTTCGAGTGCTCTTTTTACGTCGCCTGCAGCAAATTTTATTTGAGGAATTGAGTTGTCAGAAAAAACACCTATTGGCTGTGCCGAAACAACATAGTTGATCCCCATTGTTAACACAATGACGGTATAAAAGCGTAAAAAAGATTTTAATGATAAAAGCATATTGATTCACCGTTTATGTAAAAAGCTTATTTATTACCTCCGTCAATTTTAATTTATTTATTAACATCAAATTTGAACAACTTGTCTGTCAAAATCATGATGAATAATTCAATTATTGTTTGAATTTTATCCAATTTAAATTTACTGATTGAGCGGAATTATTGAATTTTACTTCAGGTGCCATTTTAAAAACCAGGAAAATATGTTTTACACCAGTAGGGGCATTTACTTTACATTCCTTAGTAACATAAGCCCTGTCAGTTTCTGTACTATCATAAGCGCAATTGCCAATTAATGATCCGGTAATGCTGTCCAGGCGTAATTCAATACGGCCTGGCTTTACTGCTGATATTCGGGCTTGAAATGTTATTGAATCTTTAGTTTTTGCGCCAAAATCAATCAAATAGGAGGCGTAGCTCATATCTTTCATATTAGAAATGTGTCTGATTGGCCCGTTATCTTTTGCGTCGCCCGTTCTAAGTACGTTATAACAAATAAGATCCTCAGCTTCAATCTGCGTGAATGCACTCATGGAAGGTGTTGTAGGAGTTGGTTTGGCTGCTAGAATTATGGGCTCACCCTTCGGCGGTTCAACAATTGCACCGGTCGATGAAATTGTAAGCCAATCAAAATTTGCAACATTTCCGGTTTCCCCTTTATACACAAGGTAAATGTTTGCAAGTCCCTGAATATTTTTGAGTTTTGCAGTTATCGTTTTATATGATGATAAACTGCCTGTATTTGGCACCTTAATCTTTCCTAGTAATTTCCCATTTGTTTTATCCTTACGAACCTCAATTGTTACGCTATTGCTTGCCGACGCTACCCTAATCTCTAATGTTGCATTAGCAGCTACATTCAGCATTCTGGGATAATAAAGTGAAGCATTATTCGTCATGTTACTAACAACGAAACCTGAATCTATCTCTTGCTTTATTGTTCCATCAGAAGCTGCAAAATACCATTCAGCCTCAATTTTTTTTGAGCAATCATATTGACCTACCCCAATAAACGAATCGCCAACATTACCATCAGAAACAATGTCGCCGTTTTCTTTATAATGCACATAAGTTAAATGCGTTTTACGGAAGAATTTGCCCACATCACCCATTCCAAATGCACAATAGCTTTGATTGTTCCAATGAAAAATCATTGGGTGATCAATCCATTTTTTATAGTATTTACCTCTGTATGTATAAGGCCCATAAATATTAACAGCAGTTGAATAATCAGTGCCATGTCCGTTTAAGTAATAGACTCCATTACGTTTGTGTAGATAAGACCCATCGCCTTTCCATGCAACTGAAGTATGGATAAGATCTTTTGGTTCTTCTGCTAACGAAATCATATCCTCATTTAGTCGGGAAATCTTATAAGGAAATGCGCCTGTAATAAGGTAAGGGGTTTTATTTACATCGTCATCAATAAAAACAGTAGGATCATATTTAATACCATCAATTGATTTTTCTAAAGCGTCTTTGTAAGGACCTCCAGGCCCGGGAGTGCTAATTGCAACACCAGTTTTCCAGTTTCCTGAAACGTAAAAATAATATTTGCCGTTTCGTTCTGCCCCATCTACAGCCCAGGCATTATTTGTTGGTCCAACCCACATATCTTTCGGAAAAAGATTAAATTCCAAATCCCAATGCACCAAATCCGAAGACGACCAAATCCACCAATCGTACATTCCATAAAAACTATTAACCGGTTCCCGGTCGTGGGATGCAAAAAGGTAAGCCTTATTGTTAAAAATATGGATGTGTGGATCACAAACTCCTAAATTAGAAATAATGGGATTGTTTACAACTTTCAAGGTTAAAGAGCCATCCTTCGTTTGTTTATTTATATTTTGGCTGAATACACAAATTGGAACCAACATATAAGTTGCAGTTGCGATAATTACCCAAATTGAAGATTTTGTTGAGTTCATATTTGAACCGTATATAATTAGTTATTAACTCATCAAACGTACACTTCGCTAGATTATGAGACGACTCTCCGCCCACTTTTGGCAACCTAGTTTAACGGAATACAAACCCATTTATCTAATAAAACACAAGCACTATACTTTGGTATCATTCTATCCTCAATACGATTCAAGGTCGCTATAAAAATTAAAGTACACTCTAGTACAGGAAACATTAAATCCACTTAAATTATTCGCACTTGGGTATTCCAACACCACCCAAATCTGTATAATCCTTTAATTGAAATGTATCAGCATAGTGCCAGTCAGGTGCAATGGTCACGGTTCTAAATTTGTTGCCTTTATACATGGCATCCATTGAGTTTACGTACCTCATCCACCAGCAGTAGGCTTTACCCATAGCTTGCCGGGCACCCGTAATTTGATTGGCTTTTTTATAAGTAGCTGCACGGATTTTATAGGCAAAATGGATAGTAAGATATGCCAGTTGTTTGATATTATTTATTTTCACCTCAAGGTTAACATCACCCTGACTGCTTATGCCGTTTATCAGGATAAGGGCACTTTTAGCATCTGCTTCCATTTCATCAGTAAGCTGATAAGTCGTTTTTTTAGTACCACAGGTTCCGGCAGCGGAACTTGCAACACTGCACAAATTGGAGGAGGACGCCCTGGCAACTTCAGCTTTCGTGAAATCATCAAGAAATCTAAAAGCCCCCCCATTACTGGGATACAAAGAAGCTTCGGCATACCAGTGAGCATCCAAACCCCAGCTTCCTTGTGTTAACTCCTGAACCTTTGGCAACTGTCGTGAAGCCAGTGCCCAGGCGTTAAAGAGCGTTTCTGATGAAACTTTCGGAAATCGCTGAGCCATATGTTTCTTAAAAACATCGTCAGAAATATTCTTATTATAAGCGATACGCCCCCACAATTGTTGAATGTACCAGTTTCTCTCAATTTCAAGCTGGCCGTTCATGGTGGAATCTTTGTACCAATAGGTTCGGGTGGGGTGATAAATGTCGGCCCCAATATTAAAGCTATTGATTACTTGCCTGTAAGGGATATTTTTAAGATAGGCCCGTACAAATTCCGGGTCACCGATATCCATATAAAAATAGTCATCGTTGCGTAGCGTTAACCAGGTTTTTTGACCTTTTTTAGCTGCATCAGCCATATCTGCGTCGTACCATTTGGGCGTAAGGGTCGAAAACATGTGTGCATTGGCGTATTTCACCTCATAGTCAAACTTCATATTGGGCAGCTTTGTCAACGGTCCCCAATCTTCATACAATTTTAGAATACCTGCGCCGAGGCCACGATGAATCATTGTAAATTTTCTATCGGGGTTCAAGAGTGCATAATCGTAAGCAGCTTTCCCGTACGCTTTCCATGTCCACGGGCCTCTTGAATCTTTAGGCAGCTTCATATTATCGCCGGCACTAATTCCAAAACCATCCAATTCAGGATAGGTTTCAAGCAGCACTTTCATGCTCTTACTCAGATAATCAAGTGTTACAGGGTTGTCTTCTTTTTCTGTAATAATACCTGGATACATGTCTTCAGCATATTCGGCACAAACATTCCAACAGAAAAAATAAAAGGAAAAACCACGATTGTGGGCGTAGGTCATTACCTGGCGCCAAAAATCCACTCTTTTCTCATGCGTGAGGCTGGGGTCTGCATAGCCAAAAAATCCTTCAATACTGGGCAAAGAAGCCTTTTCGTACTCAGGCACCTTTACGAGCGCCGGAAATGGGTGATGAACCCACACCGATAAAACGTTGTACCGGTTTCGGGCTTGCTGGTCTAACCAGGTTTCCCAAAACTTCATATCCCATACATTCTTTACTGCATGCTGGGTAGAAGTATTTCCCATATATCCCGAATAGGTAGGCACTCTTCTATCCATTGGCAGATTAAGTTTTATGCCGCGCTCTTTAAGGTCTGGAGAAACCCTCTCGTTATAAATGCCGGACAAACCATCGAAATTTATATTTTCTGCAATTTGCAATCCCCCATACATCGCGCCGGTTGCGTCGCCTCCAAACACCCAATACGAGTTTTGTTTTTGCGTAGTTGTTTGTAGCGCATAGGCCTGTTCTCCCAAACCATTTGGGACGGATCCTCCTGCTGCTGCAAATAGGTTTATAGCCTTTTTATCCGACTCCAGTGAGATGACAATCTTTTTGTTCGAATACTTCGATTTGAGCTTCGACAATTCGAACATATCTACCTTGAACCCTTTCGATTCTAGTGCCTTTTTTACATCGCCGACAGCAAACTTAATTTTTGGACTAGCATTGTTGGAAAAGATGCCTACCGTTTGAGCAATAAGAATTGCCGGTAATGCAAACAACATTATTACCAGTATGCATAAAGGCTTTATTCCTTTTTGAAAGTTGTTCTTCATTAATAAATAAATTTTTTAGAAATTAAGTCTCATGCCATTTTGAAAACCTACGGATAAATCCGTCGGTTTATGCCTGTTTCGGATTTATTTACAATTTGGAATTCCAACACCGCCAAGCATGGTGTAGTCTTTTAATACATCAGCATCGGCAAATTTCCAATCTGGTAGAATTTTCATATTTCTAAACGCAGTGCCATGATAATCTATTTCCATTGCACGGGTATACGACATCCAGTTGCAGTATGCCATGCCCATTTCGTTGCGTGCTTTATCTGTTTGTCCGGCCTTTAAAAATGTTGCTCCTCTAACCTTGTGGGCATAATACAAACTAAGAAATGCCATTTGTTTAATATTATTTATCGCTACCTGCAAATCCTGACTTCCGCCGATTTTCATGTTGTCTGCAATTTTAAGGGCAGTTTCCGCATCGGTTTGCATTTCGTCTGCAACAGTATAACTCGATTTTTTACCATTGCATGTACCAGCGGCTGAATTACTAATATCGCATAGGTTAGAACCCTTTGCTACCGTAGTTATTTTAGCATTCTTGTGTGTACTCATATTTGCAAAATCGAATACTGTTCTAAAACCGGTACATCTTCCCGTATCGCTATTGCACCCTTCGGGATACCAGTCGAAATCGAGGCTCCATTTATCCATGATGAGTTCTGTTGCACGGGGCAATGGTCTAGATGCCAGCGTCCATGCCTGAAAAAGTTCTGCCCCTGAAACAGATGGGAACCGTTTTGACAACATATTCTTGAATACATCGTCGCTTATATTGGGGTTGTACGAAATTCGTCCCCAAAGCATTTCCATATACCAGCGGCGTTCTACTTCCAGTTGTCCATTTAATGCCGGATTTTTATAAAAATAGGTGCGGGTTGGCGTATATCCATCAGAACCAATGTACATGCCGGTTACAACTTCTTTTTGTGGTATGCCAGCCATAAAATCCCTTACAAATTGATGGTCGCCCCAGTTGATATAGAAATAGTCATCGTTACGAACGGTTAACCAGGTTTTATCATCTTGTTTTTTAATAGCGTTAATAGAACTTGTTGTCCATGCAGGTGTAGGAGTTGAGTACATATGCGCCTGAGAATATTTTACCGAATAGTTTGAAGTTGCATTCGGTAGCTTTTTGAGTGGGGCATATTGTTTATTCCAAATCTCGGCCGATGAGCCAATGCCCCTGTGTATCAGATTGAACTTTCTGTTTGGGTTATCCTTAAGATAATCGTATACAGCTTTGCCCATCGCATCCCAGGTCCACTTCGTTTTTAATTCATTATCGTTATTAAATTCCTCACTTGGCCTCTGCATACCATCCCCGGCGGATATTCCAAAACCAGCAAGATCTGGATAGGTTGTGATAAGCGCCTGCATACTCTTATACATGTAATCTAAAGTAGTAACATTTGTACGTGCTTCGGTAATACTTGGATACTGCGTTTTTGTAAATTCAAGATGAATGTTCCAGTTGAAAAAATAAAATTTCATACCGCGGTCTTTCGCATAGGACATTACTTCCCGCCAAAATGCCACACGTTTTTCATGATTCCATTCTTTTACATAACCATCAAATCCTTCAATTCGTGGTAACGAAGCATTTGGGTAATCGGCTAACTTAACCAGGGCCGGGAATGGATTATGCACCCACACCGACAGTACATTGTAGCGATAGCGTGCTTGTTGGTCAATCAGTGTTTTCCAGAACGTTATATCCCATACATGTGGAATAGCTAATCCGGTAGAGGTTGACGACCAACCGCCCACATAAGTAGGAACCCGTTGGTCGAGTGGCATATTTAATTTCATGCCTCGGTTTAACATGAAAGGAGATTCCTGCTTGTTGTAGGTTCCGGACAATCCTTTGGCAGAAATATCTTCCGCAATTTCTAATGCACCATACATTGCCCCGTTTATGTCTCCACCAATCACCCAATGTGATTTTTGGGGGGAGGAATTTGTGCGCAAACCGTAAGCCTGTTCGCCAAGTCCCTTGGGTAAGCTGCCGCCCTGCTTCCTAAAAATTGCAATGGCCTGGCTGTTGAATCCCCAAAGAATTACGATCTTCTTTTTCGTATACTTTGCATTCAGCGCAGATAATGGGAGCATTTCCACTGTAAATTTCCTGGCCTCCAGCGCCGCTTTAATGTCTCGGGCAGCGAAGTTAATCTGGGCCACATTCGGGTCATAAAAAACCCCGATCGTTTCGGCAAATACCGTTGCATGTAAGGCAAAAGCCATGATACACATTGTGGAAATACACACTATCATTTTTCCTTTCATATATTTTATCATAATAAAGCTATTTTGTTCTATTGTTTCTATAATAAGAGTTTTTCGCCCCCTTATCTTAACATAATCGTCCTTCCTGGTATGTCACTTACACAAATACCTGCCCCCAATAAAAACCATAGTAAACCCGTGTTAGTTTCCTTATTTCTCAAATATCATTGAGGTTAAAGACAGTAGCTTGCTCATTGGTGCAGTAATCTTGCTGTATTGTACATTAATTGCAGTGCTCATATCCATGACCTTATTCACATTTAGTTTAACGATTCCTCAAAAGAAAATTTTACTTTCAATAGAACTTCACTCAACAGACTTGTGCTAGTAGTTTAATATGACTGCTATTCCCCAATAAGCAGATAAACAAACTAAATGGAAACGCAAAGAACAAAAAACCAGGCACTTCAACCGTTTATTTGGCGCAAATTTTTTGGGAGTATTATTTTTATTTCGCAATGGTTCTTTTAAGTAATTCTTTTAGTTAGCACAAATTATAACAAGGCTCTTTAAGCTAATAGTAAAATCGTTCTTACATTTAGCTCAAAAGTTCTTTTACTGATTTAAAGGTATTGACCAGGTATGTAGGAGTGGTTGGATAAGGACATGATTTGGTCTTTGTTTACGAAGGTAAGTAGGGTTTAAGCACTGCGTTGAGATGTAGCTCCGCCATAAGGAAGTATTTAGTACCATTGCTCACGATATTAGATAACCCTTTAAGTAACGCATCACCAAATGAGCTCCCGGTACTCTATTGTGCTAATTACGAAACAGAACATCAGGTCTCATTCGTCTAATAATATAGCCTTGTTGGTTCCTCCTTTTTATTATTATTCTGCTGTTAGGGGATTATCCTGTGTTGATTTTTTTTCAAAATCGGCTATAAAGGCGGATGGAGTTTTACCAAACTCCTTTTTAAATTGCTTTATAAAGTAGCTCTGGCTCTGGATGCCTACGCGGTCCATTACTTCCAAAATGGGTATATCTTCTGCTACCATTATTTTAGCGGCTTTTTTTAACCGCAACAGGCGGGTAAATTCGCCAATCGGTTGCCCGGTAATTCCTTTTATTTTTCCGTAAAGTTTTGTACGACTCATTCCAATTTTTCGACAAATCATTTCTACATCCAGGTCCTCACTCTCCATATTTTCTTCAATAATCGCAATAAATTCATCCAGGAAATCCTTATCCTTTTGATTATTAGCTATCTCCCTTGTCTCTGCAAATACGTCTTTATTATATTTTTCTTTTAACCGGGCCCTGCTGTCAAATAAATTGTTAATGGTCGCCTGTAATAACCGAATGCTGAAAGGTTTTGGGAAGTAAATATCAGCCCCGCTTTCAGCGCTTTCAATGTGGGTCTCTACCGATGCATTGGCAGTTATTAAAACTATCGGGGTATGACTGGTGTTTACATCCTCCCGTATTTTTTTACATAATTCATTACCATCCAAACCTGGCATCATTAAATCACTTACGATTAAATCCGGTAAGTATTCACTGGCTTTACTGTAACCTTCCAAACCGTCGGCAGCTTCTATTACTTCATGCTCACCGCTCAGGCTATCTACTAAAAACCGACGCATCTCCTCATTATCTTCTACTACTAAAATTCTTTTTATGCCATTTGCACTTTTTTGGGGTTTGGCCACGTTGGTTGAAAATGGCTGTGGGTCTTTTAGGTCGCTTTCAAACCAGTCAATTGTATAATGAAGGCTTTCAATGTCTATTGGGCGTCTTTTATCATTCGATATATCTGATTGATTGTAAATATTCCTGGCTAAGGGAAGACCAACTAAAAATTCAGTTCCTTTATATCGCTCACTATAAACATGCAGTTCACCTCTATGCAATTCTACCAGGCTTTTTACCAATGCAAGGCCTACCCCTGTACCTAAATGCTTTTCCCTACCCTGGTTGTTGATTCTAAAATATCGGTCAAAAATATTTTCAATAGAATTTGCTGCAATACCAATCCCCGTGTCTGCAACCCTTATCCAAATGAATGTATTTACTGACTCCTGTGATTTAATATGAATATGATTAGCAAATTTCGGCTTAAAATGAGCCAGGGAATCCAGTATTTCTATTTCAATCGAACCGTTAATTTCAGTGTATTTAAAAGCATTCGAAACAAGGTTAACAGTGATTTTTTCCACAATATTTGGATCAAAATAAATGTTAGGCAAGTCTTCCGTTACCCTTATATTGTACACCATGCTTCTATTTGAAGCTAATTCATTGAATTCCTGAGCTATACTATCAACGAATTTCCCAAGGTTACCATCCATCACTTTCAACTGAAAGTTATCGGTTTCCGCCTGACGAAAATCCATTAATTCATTTATTAGCCCTAGCAGCCGCCTGGCGTTACTGTAAATTAACCGAAGATAATTATGTTGATCCCCTTTATTATTTTCCTGGTGAAGCAATTTCTCTGTGGGCCCCAATATTAGTGTAAGTGGTGTGCGGAACTCGTGGGAAATATTGGTGAAGAATTGCAGCTTCATCTTGTGAATCTCCTCTTGCTTTTTCTCTTCCAATTCTTTATAGTGCAACTTTCTTTTTAATTCAAACCATGACTTCCGATTACGCCATATAGCGTATGTAATTCCTAGTAAAAGCAACACATAAACGCCTTTTGCTGTTGTTGATTTCCACCATGGAGCCAAAATAAAAATGTTCAACTCTTCCGCCTCTGCTGACCAAAGCCCATCATTGTTAGATGCTTCTACCTTAAGTTTGTAATTGCCAAAATCCAGATTTGAATAGGATGCAAAGCGGTTTGAAGCATCGGTATATCTCCAATCAATATCGTATCCTTCTAATTTATAACGAAACCTGCATCGTTCAGGGTTAGCAAAGTGCATGGACGAAAACTGAACAGAAAAATTATTCTGTGATTCGTTTAGACGCAAGTCATTGGTGTAGCTAATTGACTGGCTGAAATTGTGTTTAAATTCGGTTGAGCCCGCCGGGATTCCATTAATGAATAAATTGGTGAAGGTGACGCGGGGTTGGATTTTATTTGATTCAATTATTGTAGGTGTGAAATAGGTAATACCATTTGTACCAGTAAAATATAATTTGCCGCTTCCTCCCTTGTAAGCAACACCCCTCAAAAAACTGTTGCCCTGCAAACCGTCGTTTACATCAAAATAAATAAATTCATTTTTCTGGGGGTTATATTTTGCTAGCACCTTGCCTGCGAGCCATAGGTTTCCATTATCATCCATCAGCATACATTCTATATCCCTTAATACTTTTGAACTGTTGTCATTAATATGTTTTATTGTATATCTTCCATTTTCGGATAAATTAATCTTATTTAAACCTCCACCAAATGTACCTACCCAGATGACCGAATCGCCCTGGCGTACCACTTGCCTTACAAACGTAGAGCTCAATGTATTGTCACCGCTACCGTTGTAACTAGTGATTTTATTAATAGTACCATCCGGATTTAAAAAAATATGATTTAGGCCCAGGTCAGTTCCAACCAGTAATTCGCTTTTATTGGAATCGGCATAAATAAAGGCAACCCGGTCTGATAGTAATCCTTTAACTGCACCCTTTGCAGAGAAATGTTCAATCGTGTAATCATTATTGCTTTTATAATTAATGCGACTAAGGCCGTTATTCCAGGAACCGGCCCACACCTGGTTTAACGCGTCAGTAGCGACAGCTGTATAATTTGCGGTTGTCCTATTATTGCTCATACCTGGCCTTAGGTTAACAATACTTCCATCTCTGTTTCTCACGCTTATACTGGTTTCTGTGCCAATCCACAATCTACCCAATTTATCTTCAGACAAGGACCGGATGTTACCGCTTTCTAACCCAGAATTGGAAGGCTGAAATTTTGTGTACTGATTTCGATCAATGTCATAATAATTCAATCCGCCATTCCCGGTACCAATCCAAAGATTACCTTTTTCATCTTCCAGCAAGGCCCGTACATGATTTGAAGAAAGTGTATTAACGGAATTAGGTGTTCGCTGCAATAATTGAAAAGGCTTTTGATTTAAGTCTGCAATATTAACCCCTCCATCAAAAGTACCTACCCACAAACAAGCAGATCTATCTATAAAAAGAGTGTTGACTAAATTGTCAGAGATTGTGGATTTAACGTATTCAATAGGATTGAATGAGACAATGTTCCCTGAATTTGGAATTATCTTTTTTAATCCTGAGGAACTGCTAAGCCAAAAATTTCCTTCCGCATCTCTTTGTAAACTATAAGAATTTGGGATATTCCTAATGGCGAATGTATATACAGCAATTTGTTGTAGTATGCTTATGTCCAGCTTTAAGGGTACTACCGACTGTTTATACAAATTCTGTATTGCATCAGCCCCCAATTTATATAAACCCTGTTCCATACTTATGTATAAGTCACCATTATCATCGGTATGCAATGCAGTTGCAATGCCTAATGATGGGGCCAATACCATACTCCTCCCCGTGTTACCTCGTCCAAATAAACTGATACCACCTGCATGCGTCACCCACACCCTATTTTTATTATCTTTTTTAATATCAAATATGGGCCAGGTAAGGGATGAAACATTAAAAGGGACTCTGGTGAGTACATTATTTTTTCCCACCTCATAAACGTTGATTTTTTTAGCAGAAACCGTATATATCTTATCCCTAACTACTAACAGCTTCAATATTGGCTCTGAAAGCAATGCTTCATCGGCTTTATTTGCTATTTGTATTTTTTGGAATGCCATTACCGAAGGGTCAAATAAAGTAAGACCTGCTTCTGTACTAATCCATAAGCTGTTGTTATTAGCGAGGCACAGGCCAGAGATACGATTAAAATAAGCGGATTTATTTCCCCCGGTATTGTTATAATATACTTCAGTTGTGTATCCATCATAACGATTAAGCCCGGAATTTGTGCCTATCCAAATAAATCCCTTTTTGTCCTGGAGTATGGAGGTGACCTCACCGTTTGAAAGCCCATTATCCACGGTTAAGTGACGAAATCTTAGATTTGATGTTTGGGCAAATAAACAAAAACAGTATAAATTAACAAATACAGAAAATACAAAAATCTTAATTATAATACTTTGTTTCATAAAGCAATTCATTAGCAAAAAAAAGTCTCGTAATATATGTCTATTAATTTGTGCTGCCAAGTAGCCAGTGATAATTATAGGGAATTACAAATAGGATAGATAAAGTGTTCTCCGGCGAAGATAATCATAAAACCGGGCTTGATACGGTTTAAATGGCTGCCGTCCAAGCCACTTATGGGAGTAATTCAGAGATGGCAGCGGGCATTGCGGAGGTCTGGCACTTCTTTCATTCCATTGTCAATAACAGATGGCGCATAAAGTTAATGGTGCTGTCTAGGCCAAGACCAACAAAGCAAAAAGTTTAAGGTTTAAGCTTTTCTGTTTTAAAACAGCCTTTTGTGAGTTGGTGAAAAATGTCGTAGTCGTAATTCAAAAAGTCGAAATAAATTTTTCAGTGATGAAAAAGGATATAAATTCAAGAACGATCTTCAGTATCAACCTGATTTAGTTGAAATATATGGCCATAAAGTGCCATGCTTTGACCCAGAGAAAAGCCCAGGCAGCCATCAGACTTTAAGCAAGTTAATGATACAAAGCGACTGGTAGAACATAACAATAACAAACAATATACATCCTGCCAAAGCTCTTTAAAGATTTACCTTGATGAGGGGCAATGATAAATTATTTGAGCATTTCTAATTAATAATCGGCAAGGCTCATGAGTTATATCTGATTTTACGATAGATGATTTTTTGCTTTCAATCGCTCCACCTCCTCACCAATCAACCGCTTTACCTCCATCTTTACCTGGTAATAATTATCCATCACCTGTTGTTGGGTAACATTAGATACTACGGGAATATCTTTGTACCGGCTTATTTCTTCATTCAATTTTTTAGCATCATTGATAACGTAGAAAGATGGCTTCACCAAATAGTGCTGCTTGTTTTGCTGGAGCCAGTTATATACAATCTTTGAAAGGTCATCGTATTTGAAGTCGTATACAAACATCGCAAAGCCCTTTTCGATATGTTGTTTAATCACATGTTGTATTACAAACCAACTCTTGCCCGCACCCGGACTACTAATGACCAATAAACCCCTGAATGGATTGATGAGATTGATCCAGCTTTTTCGTATCCTGCTTTTTAAATTATACCGGGCAGGCAGATTGATGGAATATTCGTTCGTTAACAACCGCTCCTCCTGCCGAAAGGTTTCATTCAATGAATTGAAAATATCATTCGACAAATTCAATTTAATTAACCGGCTTAATAAATTACCTCCCGCCAGGATTAATAAAAACCCAATCCCGGTTACGCTCATGTAAATGATGGCAACTGTTTCAATGGTGTATTTCAATTTCAATAATACACTACTTCCAAAGAATAGCAACAACCCGATCAATAAATAAGCGGCAATTGTTTTTCGGTTTACTTTTTCATCCTTTTTCCCCTTGGCCCCCAATAAAGAAATCACCAATAACCCAATTGCTAAAAATTTAGATAGATGTTGGCTACTGAATAAACCGGTATGTAGGATGTTTGTCATCAAACGGCCCGTAATGGTACTTTTAATTTCCCAATGCTCAAATGCTTTATAACAATAGAAATAAAAATGTAGCAGCAAAACAACAATACTGGCAAATCTCGTAAGGTCAACTATCTTCCTCAACCCCTGTTCATTTTCGCCTGTAACTGACATAACTTTCATTTTAAGTTCTATAAATCGAATTCTTTCTTTTTTTCTTTTTCTTCCTTTTCAACAAACCAAATGGTGTGTTACTGTACTGTTCCCTTGTAGAAAGAAGTATATCCAATAATCCTTCATTTTTAATATTATGCCCGGTTGTTTTCTCTTCATGCTTTTGCAGCGTTAAATCTTTCTTCAATGCAGAAGAAGCAACATCTTTGTTTGCGTTGTCCTCAATAAGCTTATTTTCTTTTGAAACAGCTAACCTGTTTTGTAATGCTGCTACACTATATTCCCTGCCTAAATCACTACCATTGAAAACAACTTTGTTTTGATTGTCAACGAACGTGATGCCATACAGCCTGCCTTCTGCATTTTGCCGTAACAGTCCCCTATGCTTCCAAAAATGAGATAACAGAAGATATGCCGACCTTAAAGAAGAAGTTCCTTTATTATACAGATTATGCAACAGCCCATCTCAGTAATACATTTACTCCGGAACAAATGCAGGGCATGAAGGAATTAAAAGCAATGCAATTAAAAAACTGCCGGCTCGAAAATCCCCGCAACGGAAAGCTGGTGCTGCACGAATTGCCGCCGTCTGGACAGTTTTCAACCATAAAGGGCGCTGTATCCATTGCACCAACCATCAATGGCGTCAGGCAAATTTTGCAGCAGGTAACTTCTATCCTTTCCGTTTGCAGTTAGGCAGGGAGGATGCAGGAAGGGGCATCCTACCGCAACGGGATAAAGCATCTCATAACCCTATTGCAGCTGTAAAAAATTTAGGCATTGATGCAGGCGGAGATGTGAGAGATGTTTTGTTGATCCAAACAGCCAGAAACGAACAATCAATTTTTATTGCAAAGAATGGTGACCGGTTACAGGTGATAAAAAGAAATTAAGAGGATACTTCTTTGATGCTACGTCTATATCCGCTGTATCAAAATTACTATACCGAAGCTTGCAATGTCGACATTTTTTATGTTGTCTTTTGTTGTGTTTGCTTTTCTATTCTATAATTTTATAATTTTTTAAACTCTCAGCCTGTTAACCCGTTTGCTTATTTTACTATAAGTTCTTGATATATTGCTCCAATATGAAACAGATTTGTCAACTCGAATCAAATGAATTATAAATTCATTAAGAGGACGAAATTTTTACTGCAAAGAGCATTTATTACAACTTAATAAATAGCATCTTACTTACACATCAAAAAAGTATTATCAATATATAATTTTTGTCTTCCAGTTCGTTTCGGCGAAACATCAGACCGCTTATAGTACTCCAAAGACGACGGGGGCTTAACTCTAAAAATTTGAATTGTATTATTGTTTATCAGTAAGCTAAGAATGATTAACGTCGGTAATATTTTTTTGAATACTTAGATTCAAGCCTAAAACTTCATTCACCATTGACCACTCGCCAACCTATATCTTTATTCTCCATTTATTTTTCATTTTGCGCCCAAGCAAAGCATTTGCCTCCTCATCATTTTTGAACTGCTCTTTAACCGGATCCCATTGCAAGGGTCGGTTTACCCTGTAAGCAATGTTGCCGATATTGCAAACGGATGCAGTACGGTGCCCGATTTCCACATCACATACGGGTTTTGTCCTGTTTCTCATAGCATTCAAAAAATCGGTATAATGATTTTCACTTTTGTATACATGCTTTTCTGTTTCACCAATAATTTTCTCCGCCAACCCAACAGGTGTCGTTTCAATTTTACCCCGTTTTAATTTTATTTCACCCGTCGTTCCAATAAAATGAATGGCGTTATTCCATTCCCATTTTTCGTGCGTCATGATGATGCCATTGTCATACCGGTATGTGAGGAAGGGATGCTCTTTGCCGTCGGGAGCAATTACTTCCACCGGGCCGCTATGGTCCATATCCAATGCCCATTGAACAATGTCGAACATGTGTGCGCCCCAGTCCGTAACCATACCACCTCCAAATTCCCGGTATTTACGCCAGTTGGGATACACGTCTTTCGATGTGGGCGGAGCCAGTTCTGAATTATATGCAGCGCCTTCGTTCGGCCCTAACCATGCGTTCCAATCCAACCCGGCAGGTACCGGTTCTGCAGCAAGATCATACTTCACCGGCGGCGGGCCTACATTTACCTTGATGCTTTTAATTTCGCCGATATAGCCATTTCGGATTAGTTCAACTGCCTGCCGGAATTCAGCCCAGGAACGCTGCATGCTGCCGGTTTGAAATACACGGTCATACTTACGTGCCGCATCTACCATTGCCCGGCCTTCCTTTACGGTAAGCGAAAGCGGCTTTTCACAAAAAATATCCTTACCTGCCTTTGCTGCCCTTACTGCCATGGCTGCGTGCCAATGGTCGGGTGTAGCAATAACCACTGCATCTACATCTTTCCGCTCCAGCAATTCCCTAAAATCATTGTACACGGGCATTTCAGCATAACTACCTAACTGGGTATTTTTGCTATACAGTTGCTTCATGGAATCAATGGTCAATTGCACCTTGTCTTTATACACTTCGCTTAAAGCAACAATACGAACTCCTCCTGTTTTGAGAAAAGACCCTGTCAACCCACGCCCCTGTTTTCCAGTTCCGATAAAACCCAGGTTGATCATATCACTGGGAGGAATATACGAAGTACCATCTGGCTTTTTACCTCCTAACACAAAACGTGGTAATATCAAAAATGCGGTAATTGCTTTGGCGCTGGTTCCAACAAAATTTCTGCGGGTAATGGATGATGATTTTTCTTTTTTCATATCAAATAAATTAATAGTGGACGTTATATGAGTCAATAGATTTTAAAAAATTAAGCTAAGCCATTAATGATTATCTGATGTACACCGATGTTGGCCTTATATCCGGACGGGTAGTCCCTAGAGCGGGTGAGTCGTTTTCAGAAATTTTTCGGCAATCGGGGTTCCTATCTCCGTCAGTATTTTGCCTTTCGGGAATGTTTTTAAGCCGTATTCTTTGGTTTGTCATTCAGTACAATTGAAAAGCGGCGTTCCAAAATAGCAGCAAGTTTCTTCTTGATTATAAATTGAATAAGGTTCGTTGATTAAATAACGCTGTTCTTTGGGGCTTGTGGTTTCACCGGAGTTGCAAGTTTGAGCCCATTCCATTCAATTTTCAATATCCCTTCTTTTTCCGAAACATCAGCCTTTTTGAATTTCTTCTCTTCATGTAACGAATTCAATTCAAATATAAATCCTGAAACGGCCCGATTCATTTTTGTCAGGTCGATTTCCTTTTCTGAACCGGAATAAAATACAAAATCAATCCAACTGGTTTTGCCGTCGCCGCCTTTTTCCCAATGCCCTTTTGCGCCATCAAATTCGGAGCTATATAACTGAAAATTGAATTCCAACTGATCAAGATTAATCACAAACGGATCGTTTATTGATGCTGGAATGGCCAGTTCTTCCGAACTCTTCATATGTCCGAATTCGAAACGGAGACGCAAATCTTTGGCCATAAACTTGCCACCTTTAAAACGGTCGATACTAATATGTTTATCGCCACCATTCGAAATAAAATTGATCGCTGCCAGCACCTTATTTTCTCTCTGCTGCCCGTAAAAGGTAGCAGCGCTGAAATCATAATCGTCGTGCATAAACCGAACCTGAAGGTATTTAGGCGTTTGAACATTGCCCCAATAAACTAAAAACGGACGACGCTGATTCCATAAACTGGAACGGTTGGCCGTTGAAAGGGCATATTTTTCCGTCATGTAGCATGTTCCGCTTGTTTTCGGTTCCTCTTTTTCGAAAACATCCAATTCGACACGTGGATATTCAGGAGTAAGAAAGTAGGACATTAAATGCGCTGGAATCTGATGTTTGATTTTTACATCGCTTCGTTTTTCTTCAATTCCCAAATTAATTTGGCCGTTCGAACCTTCTTTCAAAATGGCATAAAACGTTGGTTTTACCAGTGTGCTATACGAGCGGCTATGTGGTCCTGCCCACTGTCCGCTTGGCTGATGGTAATGGTGCGCAATGATTTCCCAACCAATGGAATAAAGCGAATCAATCTGCTGTTTGGCGACCGGTTCAATAATGTGCGATTTCATCCGGTACAATTCATCCAAAGCCACAATAGTATATGTTGGGCTGTTGTATTCTGAAAATCCGCCTTTATCAAGGGTATAATCGTAAAATCGCTTCAGGCGGACATTGGCATATTCCTTCATTTCCGGAAGATCGAACAGATGAGAAACCATATAGGTGACATAAGTTCCCATGATGGCAATGTTTGTATAACCTGGCCCCATATTTCTTTTCTGAATGGATTTGGCTGCCAGAATCAGCGCATTTTTGATTTTAGGTTTCAGGTCAGCCGGAATTTTATCCTTATGCCCCATCCAAACATCGAGCAAACTAACCGAATTGAAATCAGCCCAGTTAAAATCGATCGGCGATTTTTTGGTTGCCAGTGGTTCTTCCTGATAATATGGCCAAACGCCGGACGACTTCGAGGTGGTATCCTGATCCTGTAAAGTGATGGTTTTTCCGATCACATCAAAGGCCCGTTGGGTGTATTGCTCATCGCCCAAATCGAGCAAAAGAACGGCGTAACTGAAAGAAGAACGAACATGATGGAACACTCCGGTTGTAGCATCCGTGTGATAATTGTATCCGTTAATGGTGTTAGTGAGCATTTTCCCCTCCGGATCGTACTTTTCGTGCATACCATTTAAGGCATCAGAAACGATTTGCTTATCTGCAGGCGTTAACTTCACTTTTTTATACTGAATGTTCTTGTCCAAAAAACCGTTTATAGCACACGAAAACCCTAACAAACAGATCACTGAAAAAATTAATATTTTTAACTTCATACTATTGACTTATTAAGATAAGTTAAATTTAGGTAAGTCTATTTTTCTATTTCAGGGTTGCCATTTTTCCATCTAATTTTCACATTCGAAAGAAACCATGTTTTTCCATTGTCGTTATTTCCTTGAAAGAACAAGTAATCGCCGCCTTTGGGATTGGCAAAAATGTGTGGATGGCCCGACTCACTTGAGTTCCATTCGCCTGGCCTTCCGTTGGCAACAAAAGGCCGGTCAAACAATCGCGTCCAATGGACTCCGTCGGAACTTTTAGCGACTCCAATTTGCTGCGGAGCATTGTTATAGGCCCCTGCATAAAACATGAAAAGTTCTCCATTTTTATTGATAATGGATGCGGCTTCTATGCAATCGCGTTCCCATGGTAATTCAGGTTTCAGCATCGGGGCATCTTTCGAGAGGTTAGTCCAGTCTTGTTTGCTGAAACTGGTTTTTCCCGAAGCAATGGCAACTCCCTGCATTTGTATTTTAAAGTTCGGATCGCGGGTGGCATAATAAAGATAGTATTTGCCTTTAAAAGGAATGACTTCGGCATCAATGGCACGACCACAATTCCATTCGCCATCGGGACTAAAAATCGGGTTGGTTTTGTTCCGGGTAAAGCTGATACCGTCGCGTGACCACGCATGGCAAATGGCATCTTTGGTTCCATTTCCATAGGTCTGGTAAAACAGGTGCACCTTATTTTTGACCACTAATGCACAGGGCGCTGCAAAACCTTTGGCCTCATAAGTTGCTTCAGGATCGGTGTTTACATCGCCAATGCGGGTCCAGTTCACGAGGTCTTTGCTTTCGGCAATTCCAACTCCCCAGCCATGCACAACTCCTGCCTGATCGGTATAGCCCGGAACCGAATAATACATCAGGAAACGGCCTTTAAATCTGATCACATGTGGATCTTTGGAAAAAGGAACTCCTATGCGGGAAGTGTCGCCGAACATCATTTTTGGGGTCTGTGCTTCCGAAAAAAATTTTCCTGCAACGAAAAGAAACAAAAGGATAATGAGTTTTTTCATGTCTTGATATATTTTGTTACCTATTTGAGGTTCTTTGAAAGTTTAATCACTTTTTCAGCATATCGTTTTCCAATTCCCTTACTTTAGGATAATATCCATTTTTAAATCCTGATTTTCAATCAGTTTTACTACACAACCCTTCGATATACTTTTCCCGTTTATACTCCTGATTTCGCCCGGGACTGAAATTTTCACTTTCTGTGTTGTTTTCGATTTCAAAATCGCGGTAATTTTTTTCCCGTTCCAAATAAGTTCTTTAAGAATTATTTGTCCACGTAAGGCCACTCCTTCAACCTTACCCGTTGGCATTGAAGTTGGCCAAGCCGGCAAAAAATCAATCGAACCGGGTTTTGAATCAACCAACATTCGCAACACGAGCGCAGGAAGACCACCACTGATGTCGGTGTTAAATATTTTTCCAGGATTGTGCAAGGAGGCAAAATTCGGGTTCCAGTATTTGTTCGACAGCCAGTCTACAAGTTCGGCACAAACATCAGCCTTACGGAGGCTTGCGGCAACAAAACCCTGCAGTACAAGACCAAAAGCCATTTCTCCGGGGGGCCGGCCATTTACACTTTCACCCATAAACTCACGACGACGAAGGTTTATCTTTACCTTCAATGCCTCATCGAAAGCATTCAACAATTTGGTATTTGTGGCCATTTCGTCAGGAATTCCATAATACAGCGCATACAAATGAGAACAGTGACGATGACTTTCATTGTCGGCGAGTAGCGGGGTCGCCCATTCTTTTAGTGCACCTTTTTCGTTTACCAGATAATCAGACATATCGGCCAACATTTTTTTCCAAAGCTTCACTTTGTCGGCATCGGTTTTGAGTATCGTTGCTGCTGAAATGCAATTGTTCAACAACTGACGGGCAACACCAATATCCATCGCAGCATTTACAGTAGCTTGCGCTTTGCTGTTGGAAGGAGTATTTTCGGGCGAATAGCTGGGCGAAAAAATGTATTTTCCTTCTTTCCCCTTTGTCAAAAAATCTTCATAAAACAGGGCAGCCTCTTTCATAAAGGGATAGGCCCGTTTGATCAAAAACTCTTTATCGCCGGTATATTCATAATAATCGTAAAAGAAATACGATGCCCAACCTGCACCTGCTGTCCAGAAAGTCATACACCAATTTGCATCGAAATGGTTATTCAGCAGATGAGTACTTGCAACAGAAGGGAAACAGATACCGCGGCAACCAAACATCTGTTTGGCATTCAGTCGCAATTCATCGATATGATCTTCAACAAATCGGAAAAACGGCAAAAGGCATTCGGCCATATTCGCCGACATGTCAGCCGCGATGGCTGTTTGTACATTTCCATTCAGCGTAAAACTGCCCGACCAGGAAGGTCCGTAGGTGCCAGTCCATAATCCCTGAAGATAAGGAAACAATTCACCGCTGCTTGAGAGAATATTGTAACGTCCTGCGTCAAATACTTTTTCGAGGAGTGCCGGATTTAGATTGCCAAATGTTGATTTTTGAATCAGTTCTTCCGAGGATAAATTGCGATCGGCACCTCCTCCTAAATCCATATTTACCCGATTATAAATGTCCCCATGGATTGTTGCATGACTGGCAAGAAGGGCATTGTAATCCGGTGAAATAGTGGAAATTTCTTTTTGCAACATTTCAATTTGAGGTGTATTAAAATCGTACGACATATTCATTCGTGTTAAAACCAATACTTCGTCGGCACCTTTTATTTTGATTTGATCGCCTTCAGAAACGCTCTCACCTCCACGAACAACAACTTTAGAAACCCCTTCATAGCCCTGCATACTTCCCTCCCACTGACGATTAAAGTTACTGCGGTAAGTCAGCCAATTTCCCTCGGCACTCGGTTTATACGATTTGATGCCTTCCTTGTACAGGGCTTCAGAATTCCAGCCTCCCGCTTTAACGGGCGACTGTTGCGCCAATTGTAAAACACATGTAATCTTACCCTTTCTGCCGCTTTTGAGTGATAAAACAATGACATCATCAGCCCGCGAAACAAACAAATTTCGTTCAAAATTCCCTCTGTTGTCGCTCCAGTTAACCGACGCGACACCTGTGGAGAAATCGACCGAGCGCTGGTAATTGCGAATTTCGCCATCAGGGCTCATCGTTACTTTGATGTTAAAAGCTGGCATGGGTGGATCTGTCCAACGCTTAAAGTCGTACCCTTCCTTTTTCGAATTTTCAACCACCAAATCGGCTGCCTTTTGATATTGTTCCCCGTAGAGTAATTTTCGGATGTCGCGCAAATAGGGAGCACTGTTGGGTGGAGCTAATGGCTTATTTAAAGGCATACAAAGTCGGGCATGACTTAGAATAATTGTTTCGTCAAGTGGCTGACCAAATACCAGCGCACCGTATTTACCGTTTCCACTCAGAAGGCCATTTTCCCACGAGGTGGCAGCCTGGGTGCTAATAAATCCTTTTTTGGGTGAAGGCAGCGTACTTTTTGTTTGGGCAATAACTGAATCGCAAAATCCCAAATGGATCATCAAAACCATCGCATAAGACAGCCGGAATTTACTTGTTGATATCATCCTAAATTTCTTAACTGAAATTGATCCAGTATCACAATAAGAATTTGTCATGTTGTTCTGTAAATTATTTTCTAATTAATCTTACCTCTGAAACCGGCGGAACCATGCCATCTCCTTTGGCGCTGAACCTGATTTTAATTTGATTCTTGTTCTTGGTTAAATCAGTTGTAATTTCGTAGCTCTTTTCTACAAATCGATCGCCCATCCAGTGGATGATATCAGTTGTTATAAAATTACCGTCAACAGAAATATCAAATGTTCGTGAACCATTGTTTCCGTAAAAAAGCGCTGAAATGATATTCTTTTGATTTGGATCGACATTCATTGTAAATTCCATCCATCCGTTCACTTCAGTCTCCCTGATTTTTCGATTCAATCTTTCGCCGACAGTGCATTTATAACTATCAAACTGATGGTCTCTTTCCGGTTGCATTTCACCAATACTAATCTGATCTATTGTATTTTGAGTTATGTATTTCTCTTTATTTAACTTCAAAAGATACGAGTCTTTCGAAGTCTGCCATTCTTCTGAATTAAACGTATCGAAATAAACAGCCAAATTTCCAATATTCTCATAATATGGCATTAATTCATAGTAGTTCTGTCCATCGGCTTTAGGTATCTTGAATTTCAACGGATGAGTGGACTCCAACTTAATTTCCTTTTCAATTGGGCCATTGCCGATCACAACCGCAGGTTCGCCTTCATTTATCTTTGCTGACAAAACAATGGGGCCATAACGAATAGCCTTAACTTTGTTATTTCCAGGGATACTGACAGAAGAAAACGGCATCGGAAGCTGATAATCGATCCGGTCGCCGTCTGTCCACTTTCGGTTAATCACAATGTAATTACCGGTATTTATGTTGATTTTCTGATTTTTCCCATTGACGACTACCTGATACTCAGATGTAGTCCAGGCAGGTAAACGCAATTTAATTGCAAATTCCTGCGACTGGGCCATTTTTAGCACAAAACTTATTTTTCCTTCCTCCGGAAACCGGGTGATTTGCGATATGGTCAGATTTCGCTCATTCCACTTCAGTTCACTTCCGATGAATTGGTTGACGATAAGGTCATTTTCTGGAGTTTTAAAATAAATACATTCGCCATACTTTGCATGATTTTCCCACCCAGAACCAACACAGCACCAAAAGGAATCAAACTTTGAACTGAAAGCCTTGTTGCCTTCTTTATTACTACCGGTTGCCAACGGTGAGAAGTAAAGCACCATTCCTGTTTCATGATTCTGAGTCGCATAAATATGGTTGAAAAGGGTTGTCTCATAATAATCTGCCAATGAAACAGAAGGATTAACCATGAATAAAAGTTTATCCAGTTTCAGCATGTTATAGCTGTTGCATGTTTCGCAGGTACGGTCGGTAATTCGATCATCGAGCTTTCCAGGTTCACCGAAATATTCGGCGGTACTATTGCCTCCGATGCAGTAGGTATGCTGACGTGTTACCTCCTCAAAAAAGTACCTGGCAGCATTCAAACTGTGTTCATTTTGCGAAAGAAGGTACTGTTCTGCCGCCCCAACTACTTTCGGGATCTGGGTATTGGCGTGTTTACCAGCAAGTTCATCTTTCCCCTCAGCCAATGGATCTAAAATGGCTTTGTGGTTGAAGCGGAATGATAGATCAAGGTATTTTTGATCGCCTGTCATACGAAAAACATGAGCCAATGCTTCGTTCATTCCACCATGTTCACAAAGTAAAATCTGCTGTATTTGTTCATTACTTAACTTATTATGCAACTGATAAAACCAATCGGCAAGAGCTATTAAAACTTTTTTTGGTTCATCATTTCCAGTCAAATCTGTAGCATCAATCAAGCCGGCAAATATCTTGTGCAGATTATAATATGGAACCCATGCCCCGTTAATATCAAATCCCTTTGAACGAATGTCTCCATTCGATATTTGCCGCATAATCCGGTTAGCATCTGGGAATCCAACGGTAAATCCATTTCCATTAGCTTTTTGACATTCGGAAAGTTCAAGAGAGATATAAATAACACGCTCTTTGTAAAGCTCGTTTCCGGTCGAAGCGTACATCAACGAAAGGGCAGAAAGGTAATGGCCAAGCGAATGACCCGAAAGCCCGCCAGACTCCCATCCACCATATTTTGCAGCTTTAGGAGTCAACCCGGCTTCCAGTCTGTAGCCGCTCAGTAATCTGTCGGGTTCAATCTCCTGAAGCCATTTTTCGTCCAGTTCTTGTGCCTGTTTTAAAGGGCCATCAGTTAGCCTAACATCATACAGAGAAAAAGGTATGGCTTTCACTGCGGCAGGAACAACTTGCCCAAACGAAATAATTGTTGCGGCAGCAAGAATTATAGAGCAGAAGAGTGATCTCAACATTGGCAATTTCCTTATTTTTTTAAAACTCAATACTAACGTTATTCATTCGTATTGTTTCGTGTACACTTTCGGTATTTTGTAATTTCAGATTGCATTTGTTCAATCCTGAAAAATTACGAGGTGCAAGTTCCTGTCTGTATATTCTTTAAGTAACTGATTGATGGATTGATACTAAATTCCATTTTCCATCCATAATGGTTATCAAATTGAATAAACATCTGATTTTTTCCGGATATTAATGGCAATAACACAAAATTTGTTTAAGACAGTGTTCCTAAGGTTGTTGTGAATAACCAGGTTCTTACAAAAAAACCGAATTTTCATCCGGTTTTTTTGTGTATAAGTGATATTCTTTTAAGGCAATATAACGAGCTGAATCGCTCTCACTACATCTTTATGTTCAAATTGGTTAATATTGCTTGCTACAAAAGTAATAGTATAAGTACCCGGTGTTCTGAAAAAATATAAATATTGTGCATAAATACCGGGGATTTTATTGTACACGTAATTCAAACCTGCAAAGGCACTATTTACCTCATTCTTAATGGTTACTCCTACATCGGGCCGAACCTTTTTCAAATTGACCTTATTAGTTATCAGCCAGTCATCATTATCATCATTATCTAAAGTAGCACCCGGATCAAACTGAATTGGATATGCGCTTCGGATATCTATCCCATTGCTGTTTTTTACACTATTCGATGCAGAAATTCCGGCTGTTCCCACATTCCAGGCATTGAACCCGGGAAGGGTGTTATTTTTTAAACTCGCCTGCACCCAGCCGGTGTATTGAAAAACTGATGGGGTGGCTACTGCAGAATTTGTAACTGGAGCCGCAAAATAAGGTGTAGTAGTACCATCAGCCAACCTGTTACCCAACGCCAGGTTTTGTATCTGCCATTTCCTTTGTGCAGCACTTGGATATTTTTTACCTAAAAAACGAAAAGCAATATTGACAGAATCAGCTGTATTAAAATCTGATATATCAATCGAATCAGATGTAGTGAAAGCAGTACCAAGCGCTGTTGGCCATTTGGTATTTCGGCTGGTAATATCCGTCCAGCTTGCGCTTTGGATCCCTGTTGCGTCATAGCTTTTAAGGTTAGCCGAAATTAATAACCGCAAAGAATCATTATTAGGAAACACACCATTTTGCATGGAAGATTGAAAAACCAGTTTATTGATACCACCCATAGCATTGAGATTGCGGTTTTCATATTTTTTTCCTGGTTCGCCTGAATAAAAAGTGATTTTATCCGCATTAATGTTAAAATTAAAAAATACACTATCACCTTTCTTGTATGTTTGCTTTAGCGTAGCTACTTCAAATGCATCAGGTGCGATAACCGCATCCTGCTTTTTACAAGAGATCAGTAAAGGAATAATGAAAGAAAACGTAAGTAAAAAAGCGCCATATTTTTTCATATAATAACTTTAAAATGTTAAATAAATTACCAACCGGGGTTTTGAGTTAAGGCTGCATTTTGGGCCAGTTCAAATGCCGCCGGCATTGGAAATACCGAAAATTTTTCAGGACTGCCCAGGAAATTATTGGCTGCAAAAGCTGCTGAAAAGGCATAACTGGCGGGAGCATTGTTGTTAACATCCGTCACAATATTTTGCATAGCGGCAGTCATTGTTCCCCAGCGTATCAGGTCCATGCGCCGAACACCTTCAAAACATAGTTCCCTGCTTCTTTCATCCATAATATCCTGGAGGGTGAAAATAGTAACATCGATAGAAGGGTTCGGTTGCTTCGAATCAAAACCAAAAGCCCTTCTACGAACCTGATTGTAGTATTCTACAGCAACCGCAGTTGGACTACCATTCTTTTTTAAGTCTGCTTCTGCAGCCATCAACAAGACATCCGCATATCGTACAATCGGGAAATTAGTAGAGGTATTATTTTGCAACCTTATCGTTGGCAGGTTCATCTCATACTCCCTTCTCCATTTACCGACACAACGGTCATATGCAGTAGGATAAGCTATTCCTCCATCTGTAATATTTATAGCTGTCACTTTCCCTCCACCAACAACCGCAGTGGCTGTTGCCCCCGTTCCTACTGTGGCAATAGTAGTATTGGTTGCATAGGCAGTAAAGCTAATGGTGGGCGCAGAAGTATATCCCGTACCGCCATTGTCAATTACAACTGAAGTAATGGCACCTGTTGAAGAAGTATATGCCGTTGCAGATGCCCCAGTTCCTCCCCCGCCGGTAATTGTAACGGACAATGTTGCGTATTTTGTATTTGTGTTGTTTTTATAAACATAGGGAGCAACAGCCCAATCCCTTCGTAAATCGCCTGCGTTATATAACTGGTACAGCTTGTTATGTACCCGATACGTACCAGGGGAAAATCCTATCACGGATGTTCCGGAAGCATCCGGGCAGTAAACCCCCATGATAGCCCCCAGTGTTTGTGTAGCATTAAATCCGGTATTAGCAAAAGACCCGGTAACATTCGATTTGGATAGAAAAGCAGCATCCCAGATCTGCTCTGAAATAGCGGGATCGCCAATATTATTCTTTACATTGTTAATAAACACCCTTGCATAAGCAGGTGTTCCTGCCACGAGCGAGGCGCTGTTTAGTGTATGTAAATTAGAACTGATTAATTTCTGGGCCCAGGTTAAAGCCAGTTGGTATTTTGAATTATCGCTGACAGGTTTGCCGGCGGCACTGAGACATACCCTTGCCAATATTGCCTGGATGGCTGATTTACTGACTACGCTTGGGGTAGGTGCAGAAGATTGCCATGACTGTGGGACATTAATGGATGGAACCATTGCCTCACTCTCTGTCATTTCATTAATGATATAATCATAAACCTCTTTTGAGGACGTACGAGGCAAATTAAAATCAGTTCCCATTTCCGTAGACAATTTTAATTTCAGAGGAACTCCTTCCACTCCCCCAAAACGGGTTACACAGAGATAATAATAATATGCCCTTAAAAATTTGGCCTGTCCAACCATATTGTTACGCTTAACTGAATCCATCGTTACCCGCTGTGCCCCATCAATCAACACATTCGCTCTTTCAATTCCATTATAAAGCTGGCGCCAAAAATTGGCAATATTTGCTTCAGTTGCATTGATGTTGTATAATTCTGTAAGAACGGTGGTGGCATTTGTACCAGAACGGAAACTCTCATCCGCACCTCCCTCCAGGTAGCCCCATAAACCCTGCGCATAAAACTGATCCGTTTGCATGGGACTATAAACAGAAGCCAACTGAAAATAAAGTTGGTTTTCCGTTGCGTAAGTAGCAGGTGCAAAATAATAGGGTTGTAAACTGATATCCTTTTTACAGGAAAAAAAGGTGGTAGTTATTAAAGCAACCGCCAACACCAATCTGATACTATATTTCATAATGCAATTGTTGTTTTGTTGATAATTAAAATGTTACATTCAGTCCAAAAGTGAGCGTAAAAGCCCTTGGGTAAGCGGTATAATCGTAGCCACCCGCCAATGCTGCATAACCACTGCTTGGTTGAATAAACGTGTACCCGGCGCCACCTACAGAGGAGGTTCCAACATTGGTTCCACCGAAGGGTGAGTTTGCAGGGTTCGAGGCCCTGAATGTGTTCACTTCCGGATCCTGGCCTGAATATTTAGTCCAGGTATAAATATTTTGCGCTGACACATTCAACCGGATAGCATTGATTTTTGCCTTACCTAAAATGGATGTCGGAAGGTCGTAACCCAATGAAATTGTTTTTAAACGCAGGAAGGAAGCATCTTCAATAACCCGTGAAGAAGGACGCGGATTACCATTGCCGGCATCACCTTTTGAATTGTACCTGGCCCGGGGAATGTCATTAGTTGGATTGGTGGGCGTCCATCTGTTTGCATAGGAAGCAAATTGATTAAAATTAAGATTATACCCACCCGTACTTTCAAAAACGATCCTGTTTGCATTCAGCACTTCATTGCCATAGCTCCATTGAAAAAAAACATTCAATGACCAGTTTTTGTAATTAAAGTTATTATTGATGCCACCTGTGTGCAGCGGCAAAGGGCTTCCCAAAGTAGTTTGGTCGTAACCATCTACAACGCCGTCTCCATTCGTATCTTTATATTTTGGATCGCCCGGTTGCACATTGGATGCATAGGTAGGAATGCCGTTTTTAAGCACATAAGTTCCATTCGCTAATTTATCAAAATCAGTGTATTGGTATAATCCTCCCCACTGGTAGCCGTAAAATTGTGAAACGGGGCCACCAACTTTTGTTACCCAGGCTGTGGCAGAACCTGCAAGGCCCCATGCCGTCTGGATCGATTCAAGCCCATTGTAAAACCTGTTTATCTTATTCTTGTTAAAGCTGATATTGAAACTGGTATTCCAACTGAAATTTTTATTACTCACATTAACCGTATTCAATGTAAATTCAAAACCACTGTTATTTAATTCACCTGTATTTTGATATTGGGCGTTGGCTCCATTCGGATAACCTGCACTAAAAGGTAACCTTACACCCAGTAAGAAATCAGTTGTTTTTTTGGTATAATAAATAGCGTCCATAGAAATTCGGCTCTGTAGAAATTCAAGGTTAAGCCCAAAATCAAAGCCGGTTGTTTTTTCCCAGGTGAGTGCAGTGTTGCCATAAAAGAAAGGGTTGAGTCCTCCGACATTTACATTGTTCCAAGCGTATCCATTACTGTTTTGAACATTTCCAAATTGTGACAAATAACTAAAATCGCCTACTTTATTATTTCCTGTACTACCAAAGCTTACCCTTAGTTTACCATAATTAAGTACATCCTTAAATTTTTTCATAAAGTTTTCTTCAGAAAATGTCCATGCAGCTCCTCCCGATGGGAAATATCCCCATTGCTTACCTGGGGCAAACTTTGAAGAGCCATCGGTTCGAATAGCAGCGCTTAAATAATATTTACCTGCAAAGTTGTAATTGCCTCTTCCAAAAAAAGAATAAGACTGGTTGTGTGTTTTACTAGGAAATGCAGCCTGTGCCGGGGTGCCAATTGTCATACTTACCAATCCAAGATATTCAGTTGCCTGGGGTATATTAATGGCCCGTGTAGCTGTTCCAATCTGCGTCGCATATTGATATTCGAAGCCCGCCAAACCGTCGAATTTATGTTTATTGATTTCCTTTCGATAAGTAAGCGTATTTGAAGTAGCAAAGGTTTGTGCCAAGGAAGTATTAAATGATCCATTTATACCATTGGTATTAGGAGTAGCTCCTGCTGAATTTTTAAATAAATTCCCTTGTTGTGTTCGGGAATTATAAAAATTATCCAACCGCATATTAGTAGAATTATAACCACCGGAAATCCTAAACTTGAAATCCTTTAAAAAGGAATAATCTATATAAGCATTTATATAACCCGTATTGGTAATGTTTTGCCGATATTCATTTTGAGCTTGCAATAAAGGATTGATCAAATTATCGCCGAGCGTTGCGGAACCAGTTCCATTATAAAAATCCGCTAATGCTGAGCTGTCAAAAAGATTATTAGCGATATCCTGGTCACCAACCCCGTTAGTTGGCCGATATTGCCACATCCCCTGAACAACTCCACCACCATTGCCGCCGGCAGCTATGGTGCCAAAACTGGTAGTATTGGAATAGCTGGCGCTTAGCCCGGTTCTCAAATGCTTACTAAGTTTTTGATCCAATGAAATTTTACCATCATATCGTTTTAAACCAGTGTTAATAATGATCCCTTTCTGATCAAAAAATCCGCCTGAAACAGCATAACGTGTATCTGCGTTACCACCGGAAAGACTTAATGAATGATTTTGTATATTTCCTGTTTGCAAAAGCAAGTCCTGCCAGTCATACCCCGGATCCGTTTTATAATAATCAAGTCCAATATCTTTTGAAGGATCCAAATACATTTGGTGAAATCTTGTATTCGGCAATGCAGGTGTACTTGAGATGCTATCCAGTTCGAGTTGCAACTTTACGAACTCATAGGGATCCAGCATTTTCACCCTATTGATATCCTTTTGAATGCCAATAGAAAATCCATAGCTCAAACGGGGTGGGCCCGGCTTTCCTTTTTTGGTGGTAATTAATATTACTCCATTGGCACCTCTTGATCCGTAGATGGCAATAGAAGAAGGATCTTTCAATACTTCGAAAGATTCGATGTTATTTGGGTTGATGGAATTGATATCCATATTTTCAATCGGGAAACCGTCAATAACATATAGCGGCGAAGTTTCCTGGGAAACAGACGACCCCCGAATGGTTATAGTAGAGGCGCCGCCCGGCTGGCCATCAACGGCGGAAACATTTACACCAGCTATTCTACCCGCCAGCATCTGGTCAAAAGAAGGTACCGGTGCTTTTTGCATATCCTCTACACTTGCCTTACCAACAGATCCGATAATGTCTTTTCGTTTTACGGAACCGTATCCTATAACTACTACATCATCCAAAGAAGAGGAAACAGATTTCATCGTAACATCCAGGAAAGGTTTTGCGCCAATTCCTCTTTCCTGGGTTTCATGGCCCACAAATGAAAAAACCAACAACGAACGTTGTGACGGCATTTCAATTTTATATTTTCCATCAGCATCTGAAGTGGTTGCCTTCTTTGATTCTTTTGCAGTTATAGTAACCCCCTTCATTGGATTACCATCTGCATCTTTTACAGTACCAGTAACCGTAATGGTTTTTTGTGCAAAAACCGTAAAAGGAATACATACTAAAAAGGCTACAATCGCCTTTGTAGCATAACGGAAAATTTTTGAACCCCGGAGATTATAAGCAGCAGGTTTTTTTTTCATATAGCATTAAATAATTGAGTAAATAATTCGTTTTGGCAGAAAATAAAATCGGAAAGACCAGGTTCAATTAAACGTTGCGGAGTAATTTTTTTGGCAATGTAATGTTAGGAAAAATACTTAGCCAAAAACAAAAGAACAGGCAGTTTATTTGGGAAACCGGTTTCCTTAAAAGATCTACAGAAATCAATAAGCATTATGTTTCAATGAAAACAGCCGCTGTTTTTTTAAACATTCCAAATAATACAGCATGTAATAACTCACCATTTTACCTTAAAATATCCTTTTGCAATTTTGTTAATTTCTCCATTTCCATACTTGCAAATAATACTGCAAATAGCCCATGCGTATCATTGTCATAAAAAGGCCGGTTCATATAATAGTTTACATCTTCGGAACACATGGTACCCATGCATATTTCATGTACTGAACCATCACTACTTATTGAAGTTTTCAATGCACGCCATCCCTTTTCCACCACCGGATAATTATTTTTTGTATCTAGCCAACCCAGCCTAATACCCCGTGCGATTGCCATGCAAAAAATAGCGGTGCCCGATACTTCCTTTCTTGAATCCTTCCGATCTAATACATTCAGCCAGAAACCACTTTCATCCTGCAACCCAATTAAGGCCTTAACATGTTTTTGAAAATGTTTTAAAATGACCGGGTACCTAATATCTTTTTTTGGCAGGTTCATTAATACTTCAGAAGTTGCCCAGATGCCCCATCCATTGGCCCTTGACCAATGCGGTAACTTAACGGAAGAGCCTGAGTAATTAGCATGACTATATAGATTAGCTGATTCATCAAAAACTTCTTTATTAAAACCAATCACCTGGTTAGCGGCATCATCGATGAACCTTTTCCGTAATGCAGGATCCCTGGCATACAGGGAAGCCTGCACCAGGAAGGGAATTCCCATGAACATATCATCTACCCAGGTAGTATATTTTTTAGGGGTGGTACGGGTAAAGATATTAGTAACCGGCAAGCGCAGTTGCTGGTACAAAGCATATTGCATCATACTGTCAATAAAATGGACATATTTATCTTTGTTAACAAAGTCAGTATGGTCCTTGCGAAGTTTATAAATAAAAGGCAATGACGGAGCCAGTGTAAAATCCAAAAGTGGAGTATTAATAAATAAACTATTGGCAGAATTGAAGGCATACAATTCATTTACCTGGTATTCAACGAAAGGTTTACCATTTAAATGGAAGTTGCAAAAGTTACTGGCATAAACAGCATATTTTTTTTCATCACTTAATTCACTAAGTTCCTCCATTGCCCAGGCAACACCGCCATTGTGATAATTCCAGTTGTATGGCGTACCCCATTCTTTTGCATCAATTACATCGCCATACACTTCTACTTTAGGAATTGTCCAGCTTACCAGGCCTTGCTGCCCCCTGTACATTTTACCAAACTCTATGGATTGTTGCGGCAATATATTCAAATCCATTTCCAATTGTTGGTTGCCTAAACCTTCCTTTTGAAATGGCCCTATCAGCAGCCAGTTAGTTACTCCGGCTACAGATGCATCCACATTTTTAGCGCTACTTAATCCAATATTTGGATAAGCAAATTCTTTTTTTACAATGGCTCCTTTATCGGGTGGCGGCTGAATAAATACCTGCCAGCTATTAGTGCCTTTCGTTTCAGATTTTATCAACAACTTATTGAAGCCTTTCTTTAATGATAACTTACAAGAGTCATGCATGTCAATGCTTCTCTCTTCAAAATGCAGTTTCAATTTACCATTGCCTTTTTTATTATACACTTCTTTGCCATTTAACCATATTTTACATGCATCCTTGTGCGCAACCTGCATGACCAGATCCATTTCATCAACAGATTGCAACTCCGTGTAAGCGTACGCCACCGCCGGACCATGCGAAGCAAATGTTCTTTCAAAATTAACTGACTGCGCTTCATTAAAAATATTACCGTGTGTTGGTAAAGTAAGCTTGTATTTAAAAGATGTTTCTCTAACCAATTTATCACCAATTGCTTTAGCGATCTCCAATGGTGATCTATTGTCTGGTTGTTGTGCATAGGACGGTATTATACAAAACAACAGGCAGCCTATGATTAAAGCAATTATTTTCATGTGCTTGTTCTTACTATTTTTTAAAATCAATTGTTGTAAAATGTTTAAAATTCCTTGGAGATATGCACCAGCCCTTGCTTATTTAGCCCCGTCAATTGTGCTTTGTGTTGACACATTACCTGGGTTGGTTTTAAAATTTGCATTTTCAATTTTTAATACCACTGCATTGGGCCATTTGTTGTTGGTATAAAACCGTTGGCCATTTACGGCACTTAATACTAGGCCCAAACTAGTAGGACTTATATATGTTTTGGCATCAAAACCAACCTTATATTCCACCAATTCACTTTTGTACCCCAATACAGACACTTTGGTTCCCGAATTGCCATTGATATGAGTCAATACCAATGTTTTCCGGTCGCCATATTTCCAATCCTCATAACCGCTGCGTAGTATAAATGCGTAAATATATTTTTCATCATTGGATTGAGTATACCAAATATTTTCTTCGCGGATTACAGGCAATGGTTTAACGGTATAAAGTGCTTCGCTGTTGGCAAAATTCCACAATGCCACTTCCTGCAATAAAGCCTGGTGCTCTATTTGAATCTCACCATCCTGCTTAGGACCAACATTTAATAAAAAATTACCGCCCTTGGCCCTTATTTCAATTAGTTTATTGATGATCTCTGTTCCGGTTTTCGGAGGATCGTTGGTAGGCTTGTACTGCCAGTCGGTACCCATGGTGTAGTTGGCTTCCCACGGACGAGGCAATGGATTATCCGGCGTGGTCTGTTCCGGTGTTTTCATTTCACCTCTTGTCACCAACAGGTTATTATCTAACTGCCATGCATATTCTTTTAACCCCTCTTCAGGCCCATCAATAAACAACATGTCAATCTTCCCATAATTGGTGAGTAACTCTTTCAATTGCTTTTTATCATATTCCATTAATCCCGGATTTTTCGCAGGATAATGTTCGGGTAATTGCAAGCGGCCAACCGGTATTTTATGCCCATAGAGATAATTAAAATCATCCGGTGAAAAATAAATTCCGATAGCGAGACCTTCCTTTCTGAAGGCTTCCAGCAGTTCTTTGGTAATATCTCTTTTAAAAGGCGTGTTCATCACATTAAAAGAAGTAGTTGCTGTGTTGAACATACAAAAACCGGAGTGATGTTTTGTTGTGAATACTACATACTTCATGCCTGCTAATTTTGCCAGTTTGGCCCATTCACCCGGATTGAATTTTGTGGGGTTAAAAAAAGTTGGAAGTTCCTTCCTGTACTTCTCAATGTATTCATCGGAGGCTCCCGCCATAGAATGACTGATTACTGCACCCAAAGACACATCCACATTCCAATGAATGAACATGCCAAAACCAAGGTCCTGGAACCATTTGACACGGTCGGGCTTATTTTCCTTTTGCGCATTGGCTGCAAGTACAAACAATACGCCAAATACTACAAATGCTTTTTTATAACGGCACATAAAAAAATTTTATAAGTGAACACTGCTGCTAACCGGCGAAATCAATTCCTTGTCGAATTCTAACCTTACAAAGTACCCGCCAGCATATTTCTGTACTTATTAACTGATGCACCCATCCCCTTTTTCAAATGATACGCAGGACCTGTATACACAAATGCATAGGGTTTGTAGAGTGAAGCGCTGGATGGATTATTTTGTTTGAATTGATCATATGATTTCCAAAGCTCATCATATTTGCTAATAGCGAAAGTAAGGGCCATTTTATTATAGTTTCCAGTTTGGTCACCTTCAAAACCCAATGCCATAATATTCCAGCCTTCTGCAATGATCTGATGCAGTAACAATCCATATTGTGATGAAACTGCAAGGTATTTTTCATCAATTTTATTCGTCATTTTCACTTGCCCGCTCAAAACAGTGATTTTATCCCAGATGGCGACAGCATCATATTTTTCTGTAACCGCCTTTTTCAATAATCCATTTTTATGATAGAATGAAAATGCCTTATACAACCAACCCTCAGAACTATTTCCTTTGAATCCGGATGTCGAATCAATGCCTGCTAAAAACTCATCCCTCATCCACCAAACCCAATCCTTTTCAAATGGCAGTTCGGCACTTTCATGTCCACGTAAAACCGCTTTTGCTGAAAGCAAACAAAGTTCCCTAAATGCTTTACGGGACTCGCCATCTATTCCCTGCTCATCCATAAATTGCTTAAACACCTGCTCCTCAGTTTGTCGGGTATCGGCTCCCCAATGACTGATTACGAATGCATTCAGTTTACACCAAAATTCATTGCTGATATAGGGCCCTACCCATCCACCTCCACGGCTCCAACTCCATACCCCCCGAAAATTCGGGTTGTTCATCAAATCTTTCAATCCCTTTTTGCCCTGTTGCGGCCTCTTGGAAAAATATTCTTCAAAACCATTGATCACTCCATTCATTACATAATTGGGATAAGCCCCCTTTCCCTCATATTCACGCTGGCATTGCACTTCCACCACCTGCGCATGTTTGCCAATCCCCAATGTAGGATTGAAATCAAAAGTGCGGTGATAATCTCCCCGCGTATGCTTTATAGAAAAAATGAGACTGGGATGCAGCGGTATTTTATTTACTACATCAAGGTAATACTGAGGATCTTCATGCATACCACCAAATGACCAGGTGCGGTAAAAAATGGTTTTGTTACGTTTTATACAAACTTCTTCCCGTAACAAGTTGATCAATTTGATATGACTTTCTTCTCCTTTGGTGATAGGGCCATTCCCGGTATGATAGGGTACATTGTTCAAATAAGTTTCACCGGTACGGATGACCAGGCCATCCAGATCCGGGAATGTTGCAAACAATTCATCCAGCATTATTTTGTGTACCTCAATGGTCTTCTGCCTTTCAAATGAAATTTTTCCGCTGCTGTCACAAATTTCATCATGGTATAATTCCACCAGTTTTTTGGGTAACACAATGATATCTGTGAAATAATAAACTTTAATACCGGCAGCATGAGCAGCATTTATATTCCTTTGCACTTTTGCCGCAGCATCGTTTACCCATTTCAATTCTTTTGATCCTTCCGGAAAAATAGCCCGATTCAATTTTTTAAAAGTTATAGCTGCATGTGGAAAAACAAAATCATTCATCACCAGTCCCGTATAGCCATTTTTTTGAAGGTATACCGGACTATTAAAATCAGATTTGGTCAATGCTTCACCCGGGTTGTTGTGCACCATATCCAGGATATAAAAGGGCTTTGCCTGCTGTGCAAACAACGTATTAATATAAAACATGCAAAGGAAGAAAGGTAATTTAGCAATCATTATTAATAAAGTTTATTCATGGCCTTTTAGAAAAGGTATTTTCAAATCATTAGCAATTTGATATAAATAAACCAGTAGTTGCACAGTTTATGTCTATTTATTTGAGAAACCGGTTTCCTAAAAAATAAAGTCCCTACATCCCCAAAGGGGATTTGAGAAGTATTACAATTCGAAGAAATTGCATGATGACTAAAGTGGGCGTTTCATATCATTATCCCCTACTTTTAAGTTGGAATATCTATTGGTAGTCATGCGTAGTTAAAAACTTAGGAAACTAATGAATGAGCCTATTGTTAAATAATGAAACATTGATTTTGTCGGCAATTAGATTGACAGTAAAATAAATAACCTATTTGTCTTCAGCCTAATTTCACGCTTTAGTGGACAGTGGACTTAATTTTGAAGCAAAATAAATGATTCCCAAACCCGCCAATACAACCAGTAAAAACGACAACCGCATATTAAAGGCATGTGAAATAAAACCAATAATAGGGGGACCGGTTAAAAAACCTAAATAGCCTATTGTTGAAACAGAAGTAATGGCCGGGCCTGCGCCCATTTTTGAGGTTTTCCCTGCGATACTGAATACCAATGGCATGATACAGGAGACCCCGAGGCCAATCATAAGATAGCCAAATGTGGCTGAAATCAAAAAGGGGAATATTATAGCAATACAAATGCCGAATAAAACAAGCCCACCACTGATCTGTAATATTTGTTTGGTACCCATCTTAGTAACTAACCAATCACCGGTTAGTCGCCCTGCCGTCATGGCACTTAAATAAGCCACATACCCTAGCGTAACCAATTCTTTTGGAACATGCACTACTTTACCAAAATAGATACTTCCCCATTCGCTAAGGGTACCTTCACACAGCATGCTACAAAAAGCAATGATGCCTAATTTTATGAGCGGCTTATCTGGTAAAATAAACGCAGGATTTTTTTTATGTGGATGCGCATCGGTTGGCAAAGTATTCTTAAAATTAAGTACAATTGCTATGAATGCGATGGCACTAATTATGAAGAAATGAGTAGCAATATCAATGTTTTTCGAAATGACCAAAGAGGCAATTGCCGCACCCGAAAATCCCGCAACACTCCAGATACCATGAAAGGTAGCCATGACAGATCGCGGATAAAGTTCCTGAACGCCCACCGCCTGGGTATTTACAGAAATATTGTATAGGTTCCTGGACGATCCAAACAAAAATAAAATGACACCTACCTGCCAAACTGTTGTTGCCAGCCCAAGCAAACATAGTAACAGCGAATATAAAACAGAACTAGTAAGCATGATATATCTACTGCTAAACCGACTGAATAGATATCCACACAGCGGCATGGTGAGCATTAACCCTAATGGCAATAGCACTAACAAACTACCAAGCTCAGCATCATTTAATTGCAATTGGCGCTGCATATCCGGTATTCTGGATGCCCACGTTGAAAAGGTAAAACCAGAAAGAAAAAAAAACATACTGACAGTAAAACGAAGTTTTTCCCGCGATGCCCGCAACTGATTATCCATTAGTAATGAAGAAATTTAAAATATTGTGATGCTCTAAATTAGGGCTTAAAAATAACATGATGAAAATAAGAAAAGGTTGAATATTTTTAAATACCCTAAACATGTGCGTTGTATGAATGATCATTTTAAAGTACGCTTTTTTTAATAGGATCGGGACATTAACTACCACAAATCCAACTCAAACGACCGCTTAAAGTTCCCTTGAGTATCCAAATTCCCAAAGCATACCATTTTATATTTGAGAAACCGGTTTCTCAAATATAAAATGGTATGCTTTGGGAATTTGGATACTCAAGGG
>JANPIJ010000095.1:0-6424 GCA_031424955.1 Ferruginibacter sp.
TATCAGGTCAATATAAATCTTTGGACGGAGCTAATATTTTTGCCGTCCTGCGGTCTGTTATCGACACCGCTATCAAATCTGGCCAAAATGCCCTCAATGCTTTGTACTCAATCGCTGCTTTTAGTGGGGGTGAATAGTTACAAAATAAATTTTTGAATTACTTTTTCGTGTGCTCTAATAACATGAAATTCTGATGAACCAAATCCTACCCCATTTTTTAAATTATCTACAATAGCAATCTTACCGTTTTCCATACAGGGAGTAACCTTGGCAAAAATCACATCACCGTTTATAAAAGGAGTATAACTGCCCTTTAAGACATCTTCGTATTTCCTGATTTCAGTTAAGTGAATTTTATTAATTATTTCTTCCACCAATTTCATAGGTAGAAATTGCACTTCTGTTTGCTTGTCAATATTTTCTCGATTTGGAATTTTAGGATTCATTTCAGTTACATCCTTAATTGCAACTTGCTTCCATCCTTTCGGCAATTCACCTTCTTTTACATTTTCATTGGTTAGCTTTCCCTCAAACGCCCATTTTAATACAGACTGTCGGTAGGTTTTTAGTTGCAGTTGGGCTGTACGCAGGTTTTCTATGCCTTTGTCCAACTCACTAAAGAGTTCTTCTATTTTGGAAACAAGTGCTTGTTGGGTGGGTGTGGGAGGAAGAGGAATGTCTATCGTGAGCAAATCCCTCCTTGCTAGACTTGGAATAGTTGTACTCTTATCAAGTTTATGAAAATTAAAACTTAAACAGAAATAGTATAGGAGTTTGTTATCATAATTTTCGCGAGGAAATAAGCCAAATGCAGTATCGACATTCCAAAACTTAGTCTTTACAAAAAGCGGACTATTAATTGTTCCCTTCCGTCCAATTACTGTGGTGCCTTCCTCACAAATATATTCGTCTGCATAACCAAAAATTCCACTACTGCCATATATTGGATATTTTCCAGAAGGGTTTATAACTTTTGATTGATTCTTGCCACTAATGATTTCACAGATATCTTCAAATTTTTGCCACTTCCAATCTGCCGGCAATTGCTTTTTGTTAGATAAAGGATTCATTTATACATTTTTTATCTAACAAGAATTTCGGTATTTTTTGATTTTTTTCTACTTGAACTTAGAGTTTCTACTAATTTGAGATTTAAATTTTCCGAATAGGGAATACTTAATTCTGGCTTATACAAAATTTCAAAATCCGAGTCAGTATTAAACCTTGCAAGGCCTATATTATATTTTTCAAAGAGAGCTATATTACTTAATGCTGCATTAGCGTTTTTGCTTGCGAGGACTACATAAGAAATATTCGAAAAACTTTTATAACGAAATGCTTGTTTTGCGGCTTTCTTCCAGTTTTTCAATTTTAATTCAAAAGAAATAATAGAAACTTCTTCCTCTTTTTTGGAATAAAATACAAAATCAGGAACACCAAATAATCCCTGGCATTCCTTGAGATATGCATTTCCAAAATTAGCTTTCAGAAATTTTTCAAACATTAATGACATTTCTAGTTCTGAATCAAACATAAATTATGAACTTATTTCTTTTTGGAATGCGTTAATAACATTGAACCACGTTGGTAAATGAGAGCCATCACTGTCATCATCCAAAAGTATAACACTCTCAATTTCTTTAAACAAACTTAGCGCATTTTTTACAGCTACCTTCATTTTATCAATTCTATCTATCTGGGTATCTGGTAATCCTTTAATTTGTTTATCAAAAATAAAGAAATAATGTTTGTACGGTTCAGACTTTGCAAAATGCCACTTGAACTCTGGTTTCATCATCAGAGGTTTAAATTCCGAATCATCAAAAAAGTCAGCATAATCAGTCACTAAACTTTTCATAGCCTGAATATATTCGTAGTCGATCCATTGTAAAAGATGGGAACTATATAATCTTGCATTAGGCGGTCTCATTTGACTTTTCTCCAAATCTTGAAAGCGCTTAATTCCAAATGATCTCAGATTTTCGTAAGAGCCAACAGTCACAGAATCTGGCATTGCAATGCTATATAAAAGTGCCTCAGTATTGGTGTAACCTAAGTGCACTTCCATTTGATTATCTTTTAAAATTTTTATGAATTTCAACGCATTAAATAAATAGTCAAAATCCTTAATTTGCTTACTTGCAAAAGTATTTTCGAATATCAAATAAACGCCATCAATATTTTGATGACTAGTTATCCAGTTTAAAACTTCATTTCTTTTTTCTTCATCTGATAACATAATTGTTTTCACAATCACAGATAATAGTATCTTTTTTATAACGTTACATTCCTTGACATAATCACAAAAGGGAGTTATAAAGTAATCAGTACTTTGAATAAAATAACTTGTAGGATTATCAGCATAATATCTTGTTGGGACTATTAGATAATCAAACTCATTTTTCACTTGGTAGTCCACACATAATTGGGCCAATTGAATATGACTATTGTCCAAATCGGGCGTTGTAAAATCCGGTTTTAAATTGCCTGGAAAATATGGATAGGTATCTAACGTTCCCTTTGCTTCATTTAATAAATAAAGTTGAGGGTCGAGAAATCCGGATTCTTTCAATTTAACATCTAATCCTAATAATTTATCAGCATCAATGTTAATGGGGGAAAAAATCAAGCCATCTCCAACGCCATTTTGAAAGCTTTCAAAATTCCATTTATCTCTAAACCCTGTTTGATGGTATACTTTCATTTTAGATTTGTTTAGCAATAAATTCGTTTAACATTTGATGATTTCTAAACCTATCATAAGGTTGTAATTGAAGGGTCTTGTTTGCCAGTGCAACTAAAGCGGAATCATATTTTACCATATCAGTTTCCACGACATATTTATTTTGCATAATGTTTTCTACAGTCGAATAATGATTGCCTACATATGAAGGATCAAAAGGATGAATTCCTAAATAAAGTTCTAAGGCAATAATACCCAAAGCAAAAAAATCTGTTCTTGGGTCAATAAGATTTTTATTATTTGCCAATTGTTCAGGTGCAGCGTATATAGGAGTGCAAGGTCCCATTGGAGAAATTGTTCTGGTAAGTGATTCTAAATCTAAAAACCTAGCAATTCCAAGATCAATAATACAAGGCATTCCGTTTGGTCGAATAATTATATTTTCAGGTTTCAAATCTCTGTGAACAATATTTTTATTCCAAATAACAGATAAGCCTTTTACTAATGAATTAAAGAGTGTGAATATTTCTTCAGGAGTTTTAATATCTGGCATTACTTCTCTTAAAACTTTGCCTTCGATGTAATCTTCTACGATTTCAAACTCTTTTGTTTTTACGTCAATATTAAAATGATATTGTTGTGGATAGTACTCAGACTGTAATTCAGAAAGCAACTCCACTTCACGCTTAATTCTCTCAAGTGAAGTAAAACTTTTTATTGCACCCTTTTTTATTACCACAATTCCAAGGGTTGGATGTTCGGCAAGGTGAACAGTTTTTTGCCCGCCTTGCGCTAATTCCTTAATTACTTTACAATCCTGAATCATACTTTAAATTTACTATTATCCTGCCATTACAATATTTAAATATCCACCTTTTTCAATTTTACTTTTTCAAGCCTTTTGGTAATCGATTTATATTTTGGTCTGCGTTCATTTGTTCAATAAAGTTATTCAGTACAAGAGTGCGATCCCGATTTTATCGGGACTGGCTGCCAATGAAGCCAAATAGTAGTACTGCACTCTGGTCCAAAAAAAACTACGCCGCAAGCACTTCATTTAATTCATTAATAATTTCATCCGTTTTGTCGCCAAACAGTTGCCACATTTTTCCGAGGCCACCGTTTTTATTAAAGGGGTCCAGTTCAAAATCTTCTTTGTCCACATGAAAACTGCCGGCTACATACTCTTTTATCATCCGCAGCCATTGCATTTGTTCTTCGGTAAATTTCAAGGTGCCGGCTTGCTTTTTAAATACACAGTCCTGAAAATTTTTGTCCACCGTTTTATCGTAGCCGGTGAGTACGCCATCAATGCCGGTGATGGTACGTATTAAACCTACCAATGCGGTGAGTTCGTTTTTTGCACTGCCACTGGCCTGGCCCAATTGCTCATAAGCCCGCCATACATGCAGGGGACTGAGCAAGGGTTGTTCGGTGGTTATTTTTTCGTACAGGTCACGAATCATTTTGTAAGTGAGTTCCCTACGGCGGTAAGGCTGGCCGTAAAAAATCTGCAGGGCGGTGATCTCATCTTTGTGAGCCTGTATCCATGCGGTAAAATTGCCGATGGTGCCGGAGGCTGCAACTTCCTGGTCTTTTACCCAACCGATATTGGTAATGGTATCTATGTTGATGCCGTCAATTACCTGGTCGTATTTTTTGCGAACATCTACGATGAAGTTGCGGAGCTCGGGATTGTTGAAAACGGCGACAGCGTCTGAAATGAGTGATGAATGATGAGCAATGAGTGCGGCGTTCAATTCATTGGGAGATGCTCCCTGCATTTCACCTTCCACCTTTAGCCTTATACCTTCCACCGTATCCGGATCGTACGCATTTAATAACTCCTTCACCACATGGCTGATGGTATGGCCGTTGGCTTGCTCTGCAAAATTTAATTTTTCTTTTTCGGTGATCTGTTTGTCGAGCCGTATGAGACGGTTGGCGAGTGTGCTAAGGATGTCTTCCTGCACATTGCCCATGGCTACATTTTGCAACAGGTCTTTCAGGCTCATGCCGGGCTTTTTTTCCAATGGGCGGCTGTCGGTTTTTTGCGAACTCTCCACCCCAACGGCATCAATGATCACAAAATGATCCTTGGTAAATTTAGCGGATGGTGTACCGGTGGCTTTTAATTGTTCCAGGCTGCAGGTACGGGTGCCACGGCCTTTCATCTGCTCGTAATAGCTGCGGCTTTTTACATCCCGCATAAATACCAATACTTCCAGCGGACGGATATCGGTGCCGGTGGCAATCATATCCACCGTAACGGCTATGCGTGGATAGTAATCGTTCCGGAACTGGCTGAGTACTGTTTTGGGATCTTCCTCACTTTTGTAGGTGATCTTTTTACAAAAATCGTTGCCCCCATCAAATTCAATTCTGGCTATATCGATGATATCCTCTGCATGTGAATCAGATTTTGCGAAAATCAACATCTTCGGAACCTCAAATTCCCCTTCTTCATTTATCCTGTCAGGGAACATTGAAGGAAGTTTCTCTTTTATTGCTCTTAATATTGTAAGTATCTGGCTTTTGTTTACGATGTCTCTATCCAACTGCTTGCCACTATATTCGATGTCTTCATCCACACTTTCCCAATACTTTCTTCTTGTCAGGCGCTCTCGTTTGTCAACCATTTCTCCAAGGGAAATCTTGCTTCCCTCTTTTGTGATCTTTGTTTCAATATTAAAAACATTATACGGAACTAACACGCCATCAATTACGGCTTCTTTATATCCATATTCACTAACAACATTTTGATTGAAATAACCAAAGGTCCGATTATCGGGTGTGGCGGTAAGCCCAATCTGAAATACATCAAAATAATCGAGTACCTGCTTCCATAAATTATAAATGCTGCGGTGGCATTCGTCGATTACAATGAAATCAAAAAACTCGATGGGTACTTTTTCTGAATATACAACCGGCAGCGGCTCTTTGGGTACGAACCGTTCATTGGGATTTTGCTCCTCTGCGCTTTCATCCAGTTCGGTCCCTTTTAAAATGGAATACATTCTTTGTATGGTAGAAATGTATACCTGGTTATCTGCCGGGATGAAACTGCTTTTTAACCGGGTTACGCCATACAGCTCGGTAAACTTTCGGTTATCATTGTTGGGTACATAGGCCATCATTTCCTGCTCGGCCTGTTCGCCTAAATTTTTGGTATCTACCAAAAACAAAATGCGTTTTGCTTTTGCGAATTTTAATAAGCGGTAAATAAAAGTAATGGCCGTAAAGGTTTTACCGGAACCAGTGGCCATTTGTATCAGGGCTTTTGGCCTGGCATCTTTAAAGGATTGTTCCAGTTTATTGACGGCGAGTACCTGGCAATCTCTTAAACCAAGCTCGGGTAATACGGGAATATCGTGCAGTCTTGTCCTTAATGATTTATCCAGCCGGCTCCATTCTAAAAATGTTTCGGGCCGGTGAAAGGTAAACAGTGGCCTGCTCCTTGGTTTTTTGTCCCGGTAATCTGTAAACCTGGTTATCTCGCCGGTACTTTCATACACAAAGGGTAAGGGCTCGTTGTTTAGATATTTGAGTTTGGCTTTCGCGTAACCCTTACTTTGGTCTTCATGCATCGTGAGGTGAACGCCTTCTTCCGCCCGTTTGGCTTCAATAATACCAACCGGCTTTTTATTGACGAAGAGCACATAATCGGCCGGACCGATATCTGTTTGATACTCCCTAACAGCTACGCCTACACCTGCATTTAAATTGATTTTTGATTTATCC
>JANPIJ010000096.1:0-33153 GCA_031424955.1 Ferruginibacter sp.
CAAATCAAAATTATTTTTCTAAAAAATAAAAACAATACCGCGATATATCAACAGCCACAAAGGGCTAATGGGCGAAGCTTTGGAAATAGGTTGCAATGCTAAAAAAAATGGATTGAAAATATTTACTCGCAGAATCACTGATGGAAGATGCCATGAATAATTATTCGGTAAATTGCATCCGGTTTCAAAAAAAATCTTCTTTAAATATTAATTATGAATATTGCGATTGTATGCTATCCCACTTTTGGTGGTAGTGGAGTATTGGCTACTGAATTAGGTAAAGCACTGGCAGATAAAGGACATAGCATACACTTTATCACCTACCAGCAACCGGTGAGGCTAAGCGGTTTTCATGCCAACATATACTATCATGAGGTAAGGGTACCAACCTATCCCCTGTTTGATTATCCACCCTACGAAACTGCATTGGCCAGTACAATGGTTGATGTAATAACAAACCACAACATCCAGCTATTGCATGTACATTATGCCATACCGCATGCCGCGGCAGCCTACATGGCCAAGCAGATATTGGCCAAAGAGGGTAAACACATACCGGTAATTACCACACTTCATGGTACGGATATAACGCTTGTAGGAAGGGATAAAACCTACCGGCCGGTGGTAACATTCTCAATGACTGAAAGTGATATACTTACGGCAGTATCTGATAACCTGAAAGAAGAAACCTATAAAAACTTTGATATCAAAAAAGAAATTGAGGTAATTCACAACTTTGTAGATGTAAAACGCTTTAATAAAAAACCTGTAGACGCTTTCAAAAAGTTAATTGCGCCCAATGGTGAAAAAATAATTGTGCATGCCAGTAATTTCCGCAAGGTTAAAAGAGTTGAGGATGTGGTAAAGGCCTTTTTGCTAATCAATGAAAAAATGCCTGGTAAATTATTGCTGTTGGGTGACGGCCCGGAACGCTCGCCTATCGAGGATGCGGCAAGGCATAGTAATGCGTATGATTCCATTAAATTTTTAGGTAAGCAGGAACAAATGGAAGACATATTGCCCATTGCCGATTTATTTTTACTGACCAGCGATTATGAAAGTTTTGGGCTGGCGGCATTGGAGGCAATGGCAGCCGAAGTACCGGTGATATCAACCAATGCCGGTGGGCTTCCTGAAATCATTATCAATGGTTATTGTGGTTATATGAGCAATGTGGGTGATGTGGAAGATATGAGCAAAAATGCGTTGCTTATTTTGCAGGATAAAGAAACGCATGACCGGTTTAAATCAAATGCTTTAGCGCAGGCCAAAAGATTTGACATTCAAAATATTGTTCCCCAATATGAAAAATTATACGAGCGGCTGATTTAAGTATTAACGGCGCCTCAGCCAGCCTTCCGGATTTAAATTGCTCTTTTCATTGCTGATGATCAGGTCGATGGATCCGACACCTTCATCATTGGGGGCCACCCTGCCTAATACCTGGCCTGTTCTGATCGCCTGTCCACGCGATAAATTCACACCGGACAAATTGCTATAGGTTGTAAAATATCCCCCATGCTTGAGGATAACAACCTGCATATTATCAATATTGGTAACGGATGCTACTTCGCCATCAAACAATGCCTTTACTGGTGTTCCTATATCGCTGCCAATGGTTATTCCCGGATTATCAACAGTAACGTTAAGGTCCACTAATCTCTGTGGGCCGAAACGCATGATCATGTAACCTTTCTCAACCGGCCAGGGCAACGAACCACGGTTACTTGTAAAGCTGGCATTTAATTTCACATCAGCGTCACTTCCCAACAATACACTTGGCTCTGTATTACTTTTTACAGGCCTTGAAGTAACCGGCCTTGTAACGGGTGCTGTATTTGGTTTGTTTTCTGCGATATTTTTTTTGGTTTCCGCATCCCGTTTAATTTTATCTTCCTTTGCCCTGGCAACGGCTTCTTTCCTCGCAATATCCTGTGCTCTTTTGATAGCGGCTGCAATAGCATTGCTTACTTTTTGCATTTGTTTTTTCTTGGCTGCTATCTGGTTATTGAGTTCCTTGCTTTGTGCTTTTAATTTTGATACCAACTGGTTTTTTTCTTCCTGCTGGTTTTCCAGTACATTCAATTCTTTACTTTGGGTTTGCAACACCTCACTTTTCTTTTTCTTATTGCCACTTAATTCATCAATACGCTCCTTTAACAGGTTTTGTGTACGCAATATATTTTCCCCCTGCATTTCGCGGTAATTCCGGTAACTCTTTAAATAAGTGATCCGCTTTATGGCGTCGTTGAAACTGGATGAGGAAAAGATGAAATTTAAAAAATCAGAATTACTCCTTGTTTTGTAAGCATACACCATACTTTTAGCATACTCCTGTTTTAAAGTATCCAGCAAAAGTTGCAATTTGTTTACATCCCGCTGAGATTTATAGATGTTGTTATCCAGGAAATTGATGTCTTTGCTGATGTTCTCAATGACATTGCCCTGTAAATTTAATTTACGGTTAATGAGCGCCAGTTGTGTCAAATTCTCCTTGGTAGTTTTTCGGTTTTTATCCAGCATTTCCTGGGTTTGCTCGATCTCTCTTTTCAACTGCTGGCGTTGCTTCTCCAACTCCTGCTGGCCGGCCGATTGTGCCGATAACCCAATGCAACAACCTAAAGATATCAGTAATGCAAAAACGATCTTAATCATGTGCTGATTTTACAAAATAAACAAAAATAAGGGAGTTAGTTAATGGTTGATGATTTGGGCGATTCAGTATCATCTCTAAAACAATGACCATTAAATTTCGCGAAATAAAAATAACGCCTACTTCCGTTTATAATTGGCCGGAATATTAAAACTGATAGATAATTCTTTGTTAAACTCATACTGCTTAAAATTCAATTGTATGTCCAATTTATTTTTTTCGGATACTGTTATTTCCCGGTAAGTGGAAAACGGCAGCCCGTTATTGACTTCATATTCCCCGTAAGTGATATCGGCTGTTCTGTTTCGTGTCATGTTCACATCATCCAGCTTACTGTGCGTCATTAAGCGATCCGATTTATTTAAGGTAAGCAGGTGTTTAAAATATTGACCGATTGTTGCCAGTAATATTTTAGACTCCGTTTCTTTATAGGACACCACACTATCCTCCAAAAAAACAGGGTTGCCCACAAATAAGTCCTGCAGGGTATTCAGATCAAAAGGTATTTCGGTTACTTCCTGTAGATAATCCATTGACCGGAGCTTTACCTCTTTATTTATTTTATCCAGCACAAATACACTGTCTTTATTAATTAATACCCTAAAGGCTTCGATATTGAAAACAGTGGCATAGCCGGATATCCAGATAAGACTGTCTTTTAAGATCCTTACATACGCTGTAATATTAGGCTGCTTTCCTTTGCCATCTTCATATTCCACTTTAATTTTTGCAGAAAAAGTTTTAAAAGCTATTTCCTTAGTACGAATATCCTTCATGGCGTTTTTTATCACCAGCAAAGAATCGTCCTCGTATGGATTAGCAATATGTACTGAAGTGGTATCCTTTTTATCAATGGAAGCCTGTATCTTTTTTGCTGTTTTACAACTGCTGCCGAATCCCAATATGATCAATAAAGATAAAAATGCGCCTGTGATGCTGATTGAAATTTTCCTGTTGAATCTCATTGTGTAAGAAGTAATTTTAATTTTTTCCCGTGTGACCAAATCCGCCCACCCCTCTTGGAGTATCATTCAATTCATGTACCAAAACAAGGCTGGCTGTTTCTACCCTGCTGATAATCATTTGTGCAATCCGGTCGCCATGATGTACCAATTGAGGCTCATCACTCAGGTTAATCAGAATTATTTTTATTTCGCCCCGATAATCGCTGTCAATAGTGCCGGGGGTATTGAGGCAGGTAATCCCCTGTTTTATTGCCAAACCACTTCTCGGTCTTATTTGCGCTTCATAGCCATGCGGCAGTTCTATAAATAAACCGGTTGGAATCAGCTTACGTTCCAGGGGTTGTAGTGCCAGTGTCTGTTCAAGGTTGGCTCTCAGGTCCATTCCCGCTGCACCAGGCGTTGCATAAGAGGGCAGTTCATTGGTTGACTTGTTTACAATACTAACAGAAATTTTTTGCATGGCTGCAAAGGTAATGAATGATGAGTGATCAGTAATGAGTAATGAATAATCGCATTACTCATTCATTACTCATTATTCATCACTCATTACACCCTTTCCAACAAAATGGTCGCATACGCCACCAGTCCCTCTTCCCTTCCTACAAAACCCATTTTTTCGGTAGTAGTTGCCTTAATGGAAACATCCGTTATTTGCAATGAAAGTATCCCGGCAATTACCTGCTGCATCTTTGGTACATAGTCTTTTATTTTAGGGGCCTGGAGGCAAAGTGTGCTATCGATGTTTACAATTGAATAGCCGGCATTTTTTATAAGGTCAAAGCTTTGTTGCAGCAATATTTTACTATCGATATTTTTTAATGCAGCATCCGTGTCGGGGAAGTGTACCCCAATATCCCCCAAACAGGCAGCCCCCAGCATCGCATCGCAAATAGCATGTAGTAATACATCCGCATCGCTATGCCCCAGGGCACCTTTAGGATGGTCGATCTTAACGCCACCCAGCCAAAATTCACGGTCGTTCACCAGTTGATGAAAATCAATACCAAAGCCAATTCTCAAACTCATAGAGATTATTTTTTTATACAAAGGCAAATGTACGCCAGATAGTCGCCATAATAAATAACTGCCATTACTTCAAACTGTATTTACACGGAGGCACAATTAGCTGCTCCCAAATAAAAAAGCGCCCGGCCGGAGCTGGACGCCTTTTTATTTGTATTGATAAATTATTTTGATTCCGTATCATCCGAAAAATCGAATACCAGGCTGAAACGCAAAGTATTTGACAATGGATTGCGGTTAACACCATTCCCGGATGGTAGCAGATAAGAGAAGTTTAATCCAAATGTATTGTACTTTAATCCGGCTCCCAAAGTAAAATATTTCCTGTTTCCTTTGGTAGGATTCTCGTAGAAATAACCGGCTCTCAGCGCAAACTGGTTTTGATACCAGTATTCAGCTCCTATCGATGCCTGTACTTCTTTCAGTTCTTCAGAAAACCCGCCTGAAGCATCGCCAAATGAGCTAAACCAACTGCTAACAACCCCTTTATTGCGGTAATTTACCAACCCCATACTATCGCCTACTACAGGCGGGGTGGGAACTAATAGTTTATGAAGGTCAAGCCCAAAAGTCATCTTGCTGGTTTCGTCAAAGGCTTTGGTATATGCTATTCCCAGTCCGAGATTGGCCGGTATATAATCTTTTTGAGTGGCATCACTGGTATAGGAAATTTTAGAACCAAGATTACTTAGCGTAACACCATAGTTTAGCCCTGAGCCATCTTCTTTAATCCCTGTGTGGAATACGCTTAAATCACCTGCTACAGCAGAACCAGCCTTATAGGATACTCCATTGATCGTTCCGCTTGCCAAATTAGAATTGATATATCGAAGCGCTATACCAATCGACAAATTATCGGACAGTTTTCGGGAATACCCGGCGTCAAATGCAAACTCCCTCGGACGAAATGAACTTAAGTCATTTCCCAAGTTGTCCGTAAACTGGATATTACCCAGGCTAAAATATCTTAAAGAACCTGAAATAGCCTGTAATTCATCCAGTTTATAAAAACCGGATAAAGAAGCGAGGTAAACATCGTTTAAACCAAGGTCTTTTAACCAGGGGGTATACGTTACTGCCACACCGCCCACATTTGTATTAAAAGGAGTTTTTGCAAGATTCCAAAATGCAGAGTTGGCATCGGGTGTAGTTGCAATACCAACATCGCCCATACCACCACTACGTGCATCCGGAGAAATTCGTAAAAAAGGGACAGCGGATGTAACCACATTAATCGTATTAGCCTGGGCATCCACAATTTGTGTTGCAGTTCCCATTAAAAGCACTAACGCAGTTAGCTTAATGATTGCTTTTTTCATTCTATGTTTTGTCTTGTTTAGGTAGACGTACGCTCAATAAGATTAGAATTTGGTTTTCGTAAAGTTTGTAAAAGTAACTGATTTCGGTAAACGAGTAGTCAAGATATAACATCTTGTTAAAAAATGCCGGAATTAAGTGTTACCATTCTTATATATTTTGCAATGAAGTGACCATTCAAATAGCCTCCGGGGCAGCCGGTTTTAACTCAATTGCCTTAAACGCTTAAAAAGGGCCTTTATTGTTATTTATCCGCGATAAATAAGCATGTTAAATGCCTAAAAAACAAGGTTAGCAACCACTAATATTCAAGTGTAAACACAAGTACCTGCCCGCAAAATTATGAACATACTATCCAAATAAAGCAAGCGTCCGGGTATTTAGCGAAAAAGCAGGTGTGTGATTTTTAAAAATAGTAATCAAAATAGCCAAAAAATACAAATCCGGTACAATTTTTAGTAGCATACAGGCGTTGTTGATCAGGATAAAATTGTGTTTTAAATGAAGGATAACCTTTTGTAAATTTCATTAAAACATATTACCATATCGAGGCTGTGTGATGTAAAGTATTTATATTCGCAGTTAGGTAGCCCCATTGTACAATAATTAAGAAAACCTTTCGTTAAACAAGTTGCAAAACGAACGCACATGCAAAAAATACTTTCTGTAAAAAATGTAGTTATTCTCACCGCCTTACTTTTCTCCCTGGGGTCATGTAAAAACGGTGGAATTTTTGGTAAGAAAAAAAGCAAGTCGTCTGTTACCGGCTGGAATTATGATGACAAGAACATGGGAAATTACCATGTATCTAAAATGAAATACCCCAAAGCAGGTCCCGGGCTGATTTTTGTACAGGGTGGTACCTTTGTGATGGGTGCCAAAGAAGACGATGTAATGTTTGACAATAACAATCTCCCAAAAAGGGTTACTGTTCCCTCATTTTTTATTGACGAAACAGAAGTAGCCAACGTACATTACCGTGAATATATTTACTGGTTGGAAAACACCTTCAGTGGTGATACCAACATCATGGCAAGAGCATTGCCTGATACATTGGCCTGGCGTGATGAACTGGCTTACAATGAGCCCTATGTAGATTATTATTTCCGGTACCCGGCCTATAATTATTACCCCGTAGTTGGTGTATCCTGGCTGCAGGCACATGATTTTTGTGTTTGGAGAACGGATCGGGTAAACGAATTGAATTTAATTGACAAAGGATACCTGAAAAAAGATTTTGCGAGAAAGGAAATGAGAGGCGGCGGGTCCGACGGTTCTTTTAATACAGATACCTACCTGATGAATCCGGAACTGATCCAGGGAAGAACCAAACCAAAAAAATCCGAACTAAAGGATGTAAGTGGAAAACCGAGAGCCATTGTTAAAATAGAAGATGGTATCCTTAACATGGGCTATCGTTTGCCAACAGAAGCTGAGTGGGAATATGCCGCATATGGTTTGCTTGATCAAAACCCCAATGTCCGTAAAAAAGAAGGCAGAGTAGGGGAAGAATTGATCTCCAATCAACAAATTTATTCTTGGAGCAACAATCCTAACGGACTTCGTGACAACAGAAGAGGTAGCTGGCAGGGTAAGTTTTTGGCTAACTTTAAACGTGGAAGCGGAGATAATATGGGTATAGCGGGTGGTTTGAATGACCGTTCTGCCATCCCGGGCAATGTAAAAGCATTTTATCCAAACGCGTTTTCGATTTACAATATGAGTGGTAACGTATCTGAGTGGGTACAGGATGTGTACAGACCACTTACTCCGGCAGATGGTGAAGATTTCAACTATTTCCGTGGTAATAAATTCCAGAAGTTTTATAAAAACAGTGGCGGTGAATTTGAAAGAGATTCATTGGGAAGGTTAAAGAAAGTAGATATCAGCGATGATGAAGTAAAGAACCGTCGTAATTACCAACACAATAATGCGCTGGGTCACATGGATGGAGACTCCTTAAGCGGATCGTTTTATGCTACCGGCGAATCAACTTTAATCAGCGACCGTTCAAGGGTATTTAAGGGTGGTAGCTGGAATGATCGTCCTTATTGGTTATCTCCGGGTTCACGCCGTTTCCTGGAAGAGGAACAATCCTCCAGTACGATTGGTTTCCGTTGTGCACAAACCTATATGGGTTCTCCTGAAGGCCCCGGATTTAGAGAGGGTAATATTTTTGGAAAGCGCAAACAAAATAGCCGGAAGAAAAGATAAAATTATATAAATAATAAAAAAGCCTTCGACTTTGGTTGAAGGCTTTTTTATTGGCCCTACATAGTCAAAAAGAAATTAGAGTCGCTCACTTTTCTATACTGTACAAAAAAGCATTGCTGATAAAATCTTCTACCCTATTTTTGAATTATGCAAATACAAGATTTATACTCTATTTTTCTGCAACATCCTTCCATACAAACTGATACCAGGAAATTACAGGCCGGTGACCTTTTTTTTGCCTTAAAGGGGCCAAATTTCAATGGCAACCTGTTTGCAAAACAGGCACTGGAAGCAGGTGCCGCTTTTGCAGTTATTGATGAGCCGGTACATTTTGAAGATGACAGACTGATTAATACGGCAGACACCTTACAAACCTTGCAGGACCTGGCAAGATACCACCGTCAGCAATTTGCCATTCCATTTATTGCCATTACCGGAAGTAACGGAAAAACCACCACCAAGGAATTAGTAAGTGAAGTACTCTCCGCAAGTTTTAAAACCTATACCACCAAAGGGAATCTGAATAATCATATTGGAGTGCCGCTTACTATACTATCTGTAAAAAAAGATGCGGAAATAGCAGTGATAGAAATGGGTGCCAATCACCAAAAAGAAATTGAAGGCTATTGCCAATATACCATACCTACCCATGGCATCATCACAAATTGCGGAAAAGCGCACCTGGAAGGTTTTGGTGGTTTAGAAGGAGTTAAAAAAGGCAAGGGTGAATTGTTTGATTATTTAAGCGCAAATGACGGAACGGCTTTTATTATGAATGATTATGATTACCTGAAAGAAATGGGTAAAGGAATTTCGAAGGTAGTTACTTATGGAACCATTGATGCCGGTATAATCGGACGGGCAGATAAAACAGCGGAATTCCTGGTAGTTGAAATGACCAGGGGTACCACCATCAAAAAAATAAAGACGTACCTCGTAGGTGAATACAATCTGCCGAATGTGCTGGTAGCCGTAGCAGTGGGCAAATACTTTAATGTACCCGAAGAAGACATTAAAAATGCACTGGAAAATTACACCCCTTCCAACAGCCGCTCCCAGTTAATTCAAAAAGGAAGTAACAAAATAATTTTAGACGCTTATAATGCTAACCCAACCAGCATGAAGGCTGCCATTGAGAATTTTGCAAAAATAGATGGCACCGGTAAAGTTTTATTATTGGGTGGAATGATGGAACTGGGGAATGAAAGTATTGCGGAACACGAAGCAATTATAAAATTGATTGATCAATATGCCTGGAAAGCAGTGGTTCTGGTGGGAGGCGATTTTGGTAATATAAAACATCATCATATTTATTTCAATAACTCACCCGAAGCAAAAGACTGGCTGCATCAACAACATTTTGAAAATACAAAGCTGCTGGTAAAAGGCTCCCGCAGTATGCAGATGGAAAAGGTTTTGGAGGATGGCTGATGGCTGATTTTTTTGGTCTTCCTGTTCCAGATAGTTAAAATCGAAGTACTTAAAAGATAGAGATGCAAAAAAGTATTTGTTTGCATGCTATCTCCTACCTTTTTGCTCGTTCCAATAAAGCAGCCCCAATGACAACACAAATTAGTCATCCCTGCAAAATCTGTAATGAGCGTTTCAAAAGTAAGTACGGTTTGGGTATCCAAAATTATCAAAAGATGAAAGTTTTTTTATTGCTTGATTTTGTATTTTGGATTTTGTATTTTTCTTTTATTAATCAAAAAATTATCATTATGACAACTCAGGAGATTGCAAGCCGCTTGTTTGAACTTTGCCAGCAGGGACAATTTGAAACTGCGCAAAACGAATTGTATGCTGAAACTGCCACCAGTACCGAAAGCAATATGCAGGGCCAGCTTGAAACAGCTACAGGTATGGAAGCCATCAAAGAAAAGGGTAAAAAATTTCAAAGCATGGTAGAAGAAATGCGCAGCGCCTACACGAACGAGCCAAAGGTATTTGGTAAATACATTTTCATGGAAATGGGAATGGACGTAACAATGAAAGGCATGGGCCGGATGGAGATGAAAGAGATGTGCAGCTATGAAGTAAAAGACGACAAAATCATTAGCGAAAGATTTTATTACTAAATGCTTAAAAAGGGCCGCCGACTGCGGCTCCTTTTATTTACTGGCTTAACTATACCGAAGTTTATAAAGGGAACTATTTTAAGATACTTTGGGCTTTTACAGGTTCAAAAGCATACGCAATAAATTCTCTTGATATAATAAACTCAAAAAAAGTGCACACGTACAGCTATGCAAAACCTTGAGCGAAATGCTGAGATATCACTAACAACGAAACAAATAATATCGATCACAACACTTTTATTGTTTTACTTGTTTTCTGCAGGACAAGACAGTTTATCTAAAACATTTTTTCAGACAAACAGCAAGGCGCATTTATATTATGTGGACTTAAAATATTCTGCGGCTTATGTTTATGAAATTGGTAGCTATTTAGACAAGGCAGGTACAGGATATTCCATCAGGAACACAGACACATTGACCAGGCAACCAGCTAACAACTATGTTGGTAAAGCTACAAAGCTTATAAATGAAAATAATAAATCCTATTTGATAACTGAGCTTAAGAAAACGAAGACGTTTCTTTTAGACCCGGTTAAGAATTTAGAAGTTGTCAATAGTAATCTTAACAACGCTTATTATCTTGACAACTATTTTAAAATGAGTGATGAGTTAAACAAAACATATCCCCTGAATCATCACAGTTTCAGAAATGGCTTTTCTACCTGGGAAAAACTACTTAACAAAGAAGTAGATTATCTGCAGTTTAGAGAATTTGCTATAAAACAATTGAAAGAAATTAAAGACAGCATTGGCTATCTGCAGGAACGGTACACCAAACTGACCAATTATGTTATTCAAAATGCCGGAACCATTGCCTATGATACTTTGAAGGACAGTTTAATGAAACTACCAGCAGACTATAGATCTTTAAGTGGATACTATGGAACAATTATAAATGTAGTTGCAAAACAAAGACCTGGTTATTTTTTCAAACTTGCGGAAGACTTTCCAAACAATCGAGGTTTAATTTTCAGTGCCGTGGAGGACAATAAAGAGGTTGTTCAGGGATTAAAATATGTTGATGGGCACAATGAAATTAAAAAAGAGCTTTTTAAGGACAGAAGCTTTGGAAGAACTATGCCATACCGTATTCTTGGAACCTATATAATTATAGGGGGGCTATTAACCTGGTTAATACTAAGTCAAAAATAATTTCGCTCCACAACGAGAAGCCCTCTTTTAAGAGTTGGAAGTATCCAAATACTGTTGTAATTCAGCATCCGTTTTTATCAATACCTCTCTAACCTTACTTCCCTGGTTGGGGCCTACCACACCGGCCGCCTCCAGTTGATCCATCAGCCTCCCTGCACGATTGTAACCTAATTTCATTCTTCGCTGTAGTAAGGAGGTACTACCGCTTTGACTGGCAACAATTAAACGGGCGGCATCTTCAAACAAAGAGTCCTTATCATTCAGATCAAAATCCTTTCCTTCCATTTCCTTTTCATCTACATATTCCGGCAACAAAAAAGCCTGCGCATATCCTCGCTGGCTGCCAATAAAGTCAACTACCTTATCTACCTCAGGCGTATCTACAAAAGCACATTGCAAACGAACCAATTCGCCATTGTAGCTGATCAGCATGTCCCCCTTTCCTATCAACTGCTCGGCACCGCCGGCATCCAGGATAGTTCGGCTATCAATTTTACTGCTCACCTTAAACGCAATCCTTGCAGGGAAGTTGGCCTTAATGGTACCGGTAATAATATTCACACTGGGGCGCTGGGTAGCAATGATCAGATGTACCCCCACAGCCCTCGCTAACTGGGCCAACCGGGCAATGGGCATTTCTACTTCCTTACCCGCCGTCATTATCAGGTCGGCAAACTCATCCACCACCAACACAATAAACGGTAGAAACTGGTGGCCCTTCTCAGGATTTAATTTTCGGGCAATAAACTTTTCGTTGTACTCCCGGATGTTACGACAGCCTGCTTCTTTCAACAGGTCGTACCGGTTATCCATTTCAATACAAAGTGCGTTGAGCGTATGTACTACTTTTTTGGTATCCGTTATAATCGCATCTTCTTCACCGGGCAGTTTTGCCAGGAAATGCTTTTCAATTGTTTTGTAAATGCTCAACTCTACCTTCTTGGGATCAACCAGTACAAACTTTAATTGAGAAGGATGTTTTTTATACAACAGTGAAACAAGGATGGCATTTAATCCAACCGATTTACCCTGCCCTGTTGCACCTGCCATCAGCAAATGCGGCATACTGGCGAGGTCAACAATAAAGTTTTCGTTATCTATCTTTTTTCCAATGGCAATGGGTAGTGAAAAATTATTATTCTGAAATTTCTCTGAGGATAATAAGGTTCGCATGCTTACAATGGTCTTCTTTGCATTGGGTACTTCTATCCCGATAGTTCCCTTTCCGGGGATCGGCGCTATAATACGAATGCCCAATGCTGCAAGGCTAAGCGCAATATCATCTTCCAGGTTTTTGATTCTTGAAATGCGCACACCCGCAGCCGGTATAATTTCATACAGGGTTACTGTGGGCCCAACAGTCGCAGAAATTTTCTGAATATGTATATCGTAATTCTTGAGCGTATTGATGATCTGGTTTTTGTTTGTTTCCAGCTCATTGGGATCCTGCACTATTTTTTCGCTTCCATGGGCTTCCAGTAATTCAATCTTTGGATATTTGTAATCCCGCAAATCCAATATGGGGTCATACGGCGTATCAAGCGTTTGATGTTTGGCTATTGGCGAAGCAGGTTCATCCTTATCGGTCTTTTCCGGAACCGTCTTAATTTCAAGTTCAATAGGCAGTAACTCCTCGTTTTTTTTCAGTGGCCTGGTATTTACAGGTGGCTGTTCTATATACAAAACGGCACCGGTTTCAGCAGGTATGTCCTTCATAAAATCCGGCTCTGACTGCTTTGGATTTGTGACAACCAGCGGTATATCTTTTTCAATGATTTTTATATCATGGTTCAGGGCAGGGTTATGCTGATCAGGAATCGGGAGCATTCCCCCATCTCCTTTTAGCATGTTTCCCCTGGCTGGAATAATTGCTACTTCATCATCTTCATAATCGTTTGCTATGGTGCCAATCAACGCTGCCTCTTCCTCCTCCTGTTCGCCGGTTTCAGCTGGAAGAAAAGTTGATTTGGAAGGCAAACTAAATACCGGGTTAAAACGCCAGATTACATATACCAGCACAGATACGGCCAATACTGCCAGCGTACCTGTTTGACCAATCATTCGATACAACCAGTCACGGCTGCTGTCACCTGCTGAACCTCCAAAAGGGAATTTATTTCCCTTCATTATCACAGAAGCTGTTACGCTTAAAAGCGGTAAACCGACAATCAGGTATTTGACATTGCGGGGAATAGAAAATACTTTTTTTCCAAAAAATAAATTCACCCCCACCACGAAAAAGAAAGTGCAAATAAGGTAAGAAGCGATACCAAACCCATGACGAATAAAAATTTCGGAAATAAATGCACCAAAAGTACCCAACAGGTTCTGAACTTTTATATCGTTGGCAAGCAGCATGCTGTAACTAAACTTATCCTGGTCTTCATCCCAGGTAAAAAGGTAAGATGAAAAAGCAATAAACAACAGGAATGCGATCAGCAAAAACAGGGTACCTGCTATTTTATGGGTACGTTCATCTTTCAGTAATTGTTTTACTGCTACCTTTTCTTCTATTTCAGATTTTAGTGTCTCCCTGGTGGAGGCTTTAGATTTAGCGGATTTCACTTTTGTGGCCATTATAACAAAGATAATTAAAACCAGTGCTGAAAAAGCCCATACGGGTAAAGGATTTTATAGAAAAACCAGTGGAATTATGTAAGTTTGAAAAAACTCACTGCTTTGATAAAATCAACGATCATTGTTTTTTTTTTATTTCTGCGGGTTTTGGTTATTGCACAGCCATCTGCCGACAGTAATGCCATCGATATTTCAACAATCAGCGGATCTCTACGGATAATCGATAAAACCGAAGTATACACCGAAGGTAACAGCACCACACAACCTGCAGATTTAGTAAACAAAGTGTGGCAACCACTAAGCCTGTACGGTAAAAAAAAATACATTCCCAATGACTGGATCACCAAACCCATCTTTCTAAAATTCACGCTGCAAAACAACAGCGATACTGCAAACAAGGTTCACTTTGTAGCAGGAACCTACATAAGAAGTATCAATATTTTCAGAACGCTGTACAATCAGCAATTTATTCAGTTAAAGGATGAAAGCCGGGGCGATGGTTATCAACCAATTGAATTAAAAGCTAAGGAGAAGCAGGATTTTATCGTAAAATTCAACTTCACCAAGCGAAACTTCAATATGCTTGAACCGCTCCTGGTACACAATACCTACTTAACAAAACACAAACATTTAAGTTTTTACAGAAATGATGCGCAACCTGCTGCCGGGTATTTATTGAGTGGTATCCTTTTGATGATGATTTTTTTTACTGCGGCTAATTATGTGCAATCCAATAAGAAGGAATTTTTATACAATTGTTGTTATTCCATCTGTATGTTCGGACTCATCTTTTTGAATACCTTCCTGGAAAGGAGAAACGGCATTTTAAGCAGCCTGTTTCATGAGTATTTGGATTTTGTATTGCTGGCCACCGGAACCGTATTTTATATCGCTTTCACCAGGAAATTCCTGGATACCAAAACCAACCACCCGCTGTTAAATAAAATATTTGTAAATGAAGAAAAATTAGTCATCATTATACTTGCCTGTTTTACGTTCGTCGTTTTTTTTACCAATAATTTTCAGTTGCAGAAAAGCATAGAAAACAGCATGAAAATTATCGCACTGGTTATTGGCATTATCTATATTATGATTGCACTGGCCCAAAAAAACAAACTGATGAATTACCTGGGCATTGGAAATGCAATCCTTATTTTCTTTTCCATCATCTCCTTTTGGATGATCATTTTCCCTAACAGGAGAGCCAGTATTTTCAGCAGTTCCATGCTATACTATGAAGTAGGAATTGTTTGTGAACTGATCTTTTTCCTGGTAGGACTTACTTATAAAAACAGGGTGGAATTAATTACGAAAATAAAAGAACAGGAATCATTGAAACTGGAAGCTGAAAAGCAATCTTATGAAACGCAAATTGCAGTACTGAATGCCCAACAGGATGAACGCAACCGAATTAGTGCAGATATGCACGACGACCTGGGGGCAGGTGTAACGGCCATCCGTTTGTACAGTGAACTCGCCAAAAAAAGAATCGGGAAAGATGTTATCCCGGAAATCGAAAAAATTTCTTCATCTGCAAACGAATTACTCAACAATATGAATGCTATCATCTGGACCATGAGCAGCAGTAATGATTCATTGGACAATATGGTTGCCTATATACGTGGATACGCATTGGAATATTTTGAAAATACAGGTATCAACTGTCGTATAAAGATTGAAGAAGATTTACCCAATATAGCTGTTACCGGCGAAGTGAGAAGAAATATTTACCTGGTGGTGAAGGAAGCGTTGAATAATATTCTCAAGCATTCGAAAGCTACTGAAGTAATCATATCTCTAAAAAAATCAGAAGATCAATTGTCCGTATATATCCAGGACAATGGAGTGGGAATTGATTTTGACAACCTGCGTAGGTTTGGAAACGGACTGATCAATATGAAAAAGAGGATGGAGAAATCACAGATTACTTTTTCGATTGAAAATAACAATGGTACATTGGTGAGCCTGCACCGTAAGTTTGAAATTTAGCTTTTTACTGTTAACCCGATTGCCAGCAATACCCAGCCAGCGATTAAACAAAGGCCCCCGATTGGGGTAATGGCGCCCAACCACCTGAACCCCTGCTGCCCCATCGCTTCCAGTATGGTGAGCAGGTACAAAGAGCCGCTAAAGATTAATATCCCAAAACAAAACAACCGGCCGGACCATAGCAGGTAATGATTGGGGAATTCTTTGAAAAGAATACCAACGGCTAACAAGGCGAATACATGGTAAAACTGGTACCTTACCGCTGTTTCAAAAACAGCGAGGTATTTATCATTGAGTAATTGCTTTAACGCATGTGCTCCAAACGCGCCGGCCGCCACGGCCAATGCACCCAGTAAGGCCGCTGTTTTTAGAAAGAAAGGTTGCATAAAATGAGTTAAAACTTTATGGATGAAATAATGCCGGCAAATGAGGACTCCGTTATCAGGCCGGATTGTACTGTTAACATTGCCTGCGTGTAATATGGTTCCCGCTCTTTTAACTTTTGTTCAACAAAAAAAGATAATTCGCCCGGGTTTATTTTTTTTAACAAAGGGCGCTTCTCCTTTTCAGCCAATACCCTTTCCATTATTTCTGCAATGGTGCAGGTAATATAAATGGTAGTGCCATGAGCATTCATCCATTGCATATTATCCGAAAAACAGGGTGTGCCACCGCCACAAGCCACGATTGTATCATTTAATGCCGCACAGGTTTTCAGTGCCGCTTCTTCAATCTTCCGGAAATAAGCTTCGCCCCGGGTTTCAAAAATGTCTGCAACGGTTTTGCCTTCTTCCTTTTCAATCACTTCATCCAGGTCAACAAATGACCATTTGTTGGCTGCCGCCCATAATTTACCCCAGTGCGATTTTCCACTACCCATAAAACCGATGAGAAAGAAAAGCCGTTCCTTCTTAGCGAATAACTTAGCTGCATCTAAATCTGTCACATGAATCTTTTTGCAAAGAAAGACAAAAATAAAATACCTGCTGAAATTTAAAATGCACTGCATTTAATTCCCCCTTTAGGGGGCCAGGGGGTTCATTTATACCCCTTCAGGGGGTTAGGGGGCGTCCTACTTCTTCTTATAATCCCCTCTTTTCCACGACTTGATAAATTCATTCCAGGCGAATGGATTAAATATATTCATGGGGGGAGCCTGGCCAGCATAATAAGTTTTTGCAGCTTGTTGGGTAAGATACCTGCCGGCTGCCTCCCTTCCATCTGTTGGCAAGGTTGCCATTAGTAATCTTCGCTTACTCTCGTCGTTATTTTTCCTGGCAATTTCCAGCTGATCGTCCGGCACCACGGTATTAACAAAATCCCGCTCAAACTGCTCTCTTGAGGGTCTCGATTTGATGATAGTGGCTGCAAGGTAAACGGTATCATTTACCATCAGTTGCAATACACTGTACTGGTTTCCTTCAATATCTTTTGGAATCGTTATCAGCTTGGGCTTATAGCCTACACTTGAAAACTCTATCTGGTCGCCCTTTAAAACAACAATACTGAAAACGCCCTGGTTGTTGGTGATTGTTCCCCGGTTTTGTCCTTTCACCACCACACTTACCGATTGTATCCCCTTCAGGCTGTCGGCCGTCATCACTACTCCGTATAACTGCACTACGGAATCCTTAAAAGTTTCAAACTGGGCTTTGGAAGCGGCAGGAAATAAAAAAGCAACAGCAATAAGAAGATATTGTAAATGTTTATTCATGTACTCGCCCTCAGAAGTTTTTTTTGATGATAAAAGATCCTTTTTTGATGCACAATGGTATAAAGTACAAGTGTGCGACGCCCGTCCAACAATTTCATCCGGGCAGGCAAAAATGCCATTAACAAGCAACTGCCGGGTACCAAAAATAACAACATTCCTCAATTAATAAACAAAGTAAGGTGTTCAATGTTTAATTTTGCCGCTCACCATGGCTTTTTAACAAATAATTGAACGATGACAAACGAAGATATACTGAAAGCACTCAGCAATGTGCAGGAACCTGATTTAGGCAAAGACCTGGTAACGCTGAATATGGTGAAAGATATTGCCATTGATGGCAAAAAGGTTTCTTTTACGGTAGTGCTTACCACGCCAGCCTGCCCGCTGAAAGACATGATTATGAATGCCTGCATCAATGCAGTGAAAATACTGGTGGATAAAGAAGCGCTGGTAACGGTAAACTTTACCAGCAACACCAGCAGCAACCGGAAAGATGCCAAAACCATTTTAACCGGCGTAAGAAATATTATTGCAGTGGTGAGTGGCAAGGGCGGTGTAGGAAAAAGTACCGTTTCAAGCAACCTGGCCCTGGCATTGGCGGCAGGTGGCGCAAAGGTAGGTTTGATGGATGCGGATATTTACGGGCCGAGCCAGCACATTATGTTTGGCGTGCGTGGCGACAGGCCGTTGATGAAAGAAGTGGATGGCAAAGGAATGATTGTTCCCATCGAAAAGTTTGGCATTAAAATGATGAGCATTGGTTTGCTGATAGATGAAAAGCAGGCGGTAGTATGGCGCGGACCAATGGTAAGCAGCGCTATCCGCCAGTTTGTGAGTGATGTGGATTGGGGCGAACTGGATTACCTGGTGATTGACATGCCACCGGGTACAGGCGATATCCATTTAACCATTGTACAAACCGTACCGGTTACAGGTGTAATTGTAGTTACCACGCCGCAGTTGGTTGCATTGGCCGATGCAAAAAAAGGCATCGCCATGTTTGGACAGGCACAGTTGAAAGTGCCCATTATTGGGCTGGTGGAGAACATGAGTTATTTTACCCCGGCTGAATTACCGGATAATAAATATTATATTTTTGGAAAAGACGGCGGTAAAAATTTAGCAGAAGAATTTGATATACCTTTCCTCGGACAGATACCCATTGTACAAACTATCCGGGAAGGTGGCGACAGCGGCATCCCCATTATGATGAGTGATGATGAACTGACTAAAAAAGCGTTTACCGATTTTGCGGGCAATGCGGCAAGAGGAATTGCGATGCGGAATGCGAATTTAGAACCAACGGAGATACAGCAGATGAAAGAGATGGCTTAATATTTTTCTTTTAAAAAGTTCATTTGTAAAATAATGAACTTTTTTTTGAGCCGGCAGTCGCGTTTCATGGCATCATCGTTGTGTCACTCCCTTTTGCCGCATATCATTGGGCAACCTGCCTTCATTTGCGATAGCTCTTTTTTGCATAACCCCTCTATAATTGAGGATGACAAATTAAAAACAATGTTGCCGGATGAATAACACAATAAAAATAATCTCTGCCAGCTTCATTCTTTTACTATATGCCTGTTCTTCAAATAAAAAGATGACTGCTCCTCAAGATAGTTTGATCACTTCCCCATTCGATAAACAAGGCCACCGCGGCTGCCGTGGCCTGATGCCTGAGAACACTATCCCTGCAATGCTAAAAGCAATTGAACTGGGAGTAACCACATTGGAGATGGATATTGTTTTTACAAAAGATAAGGTAGCCATACTGTCGCACGAGCCTTTTTTTAACCACGATATTACCACCGGGCCTGATGGAAAATATATTGAAGAAGAGGCGGAAAAGAAGTTCAATATTTACCAGATGAGTTTTGAGGAAACTCAACAATATGATGTTGGGCTAAAGCCGAATCCACGCTTTCCAAACCAGCAAAAGATGAAAGCAACCAAGCCATCTCTGGCTTCGCTGATAGACAGTGTTGAAAATTATTTAACAATCCATCACCTTGCAAAAGTTGATTATAATATCGAAACAAAAACAAATCCAAAAACGGATAATATGTATCATCCTGCACCTGCTGAATTTGTAGAACAATTAATGCAGGTGATAAAAAGCAAGGGAATAGAAAACAGGGTAATCATCCAGTCGTTCGATTTCAGGACGCTTCAAGTACTGCATAGCAATTACCCCACTATAAAAACAGCCCTGCTCACTGAAGATTTTACTAAAAGGAACCTGGAGACTCAGTTGGAAATGCTTGGTTTTACACCCACCATTTATAGTCCGGCACATTTGCTGGTGACAAAAGCATTGGTTGAAGCATGCCATGCTAAAAAAATAAAAATAATCCCCTGGACAGTCAACAGCGTTGCTGCCATCAATAAATTAAAACGGTTGGGAGTGGATGGGATCATCAGTGATTATCCTGACTTGTTGAATGAATAAAAAGGGATGAGGAAGTTGGCAGAATAATGCTGAATGTAATTATTGAAACTATTGTGGTTTGAGATTTTAAGATCGTTAACTTAAAAAATCATCTATTTGAAAGTTCTAATCACCCTATTTAAAAAAGCGATTACCAGTGACAGAGTCCAAGCTCCCTCTCCTTGGGAGAGGGCGGGGGGTGAGGTCGCATTGAACGCTCATTAAATTGACAACCCAACATTCAAAAAATAAAAAACCTGAAAACCATGCCCCACCAATACTCCCTAACCTACGCACAACAATTAGATTCCAACGATCCTTTACAATCATTCAGGGAAAAATTTTATGCGCCTTATCTGCGGGGCAAAAGAGCCACTTATTTCTTGGGCAATTCACTTGGATTACAACCAAAAACCACGCAGGAAGAGATACTGAAAATAATGGATGGCTGGGCAAATTTTGGCGTGGAAGGGTTTTTCCTGGGCAACGATCCATGGCTGAATTATCATAAACATATTACACCACTCCTGACCAATATCATCGGTGCAAAACAGGAAGAGATTGTTACCATGAATCACCTCACGGTGAATCTTCATTTATTGATGATCTCTTTTTACCAGCCGACTCCTACCCGTTATAAAGTCATTTGTGAAGCAAAGGCATTTCCTTCAGACCAATACGCTTTTCAATCGCAGGTAAAACTGCATGGCTATGATCCTGCAGAAGCCATCATTGAAGTGCATCCAAAACCCGGGACGGAATTAATAACCACAGCAGATATTTTATCCACTATAGAAACACATGGTGATACGGTAGCGTTGGTTTTATTCAGTGGCGTAAACTACTATACAGGGCAGGTTTTCGACATACCATCCATTTCAGATATTGCTCATAAAGCAGGCGCTTACGCAGGATTCGACCTTGCCCATGCTGCCGGTAATATCAAACTACAACTGCACGACTGGAATGTTGATTTTGCTGTATGGTGCAATTACAAATATTTAAACAGCGGGCCCGGTGCAATTGCCGGTGCTTTCGTACATGAACAGCACTTAAGTGATCATAAACTACCTCGCCTGGAGGGCTGGTGGGGAAATAACATTTCGAACCGGTTTAAGATGGAGAAAAATTTCACGCCCTCTCCCACTGCTGAAAGCTGGAGCATGAGTACTACGCCCCTCCTATTGCTGGCTGCCCACAAAGCATCATTGGAAATATTTGAAGCAGCAGGTTTCGATAACCTGCTGACTAAAAGTAAAGCATTAAGTGAGTACTTATTTTTTGTACTCAACCACATCAACCTGCCCGAAGAAAAATTCACCATCATTACACCGCAAAATAGTAATGAGAGAGGTTGCCAGGTTTCTTTATCCATCCATCAAAATGCGAAAGCTGTATTCGATACGTTGATGCCGTTGGGTATTTTTGCTGACTGGAGGGAGCCCAATGTAATCCGTATTGCGCCTGTTCCGCTTTACAATAGTTTTGAAGAGATTTTTATTTTTGCAGATACTTTGCGGCAGCTTATAAATGAGTAATTAATACGTAGATTTTCTGCTTTGCTAAAAGCTCAGGCTGGTGATCACTGTTATGAAAATTCACTGTGCCATACAACTATAAAATTATTAGAGCTTTCATTTCTTCTTAAGGGCGTAAAATAAAAATGGCATTTTTTCTATGCCTGAAATATACTGGAGCAACATTAACTGGAGTAAAAAATACATAACATAAAAAAAATATAACATAAAATAATATTTTCGAATTTGTTTACTACATTTATTTTACAGGATTAATCCTGCACTAATCCAATTTCGCTGATACCCAGGTTCAGTTTATTCCTCTCCACCACTTCAAATAAAGTTAAGAGAATCCAATTACATCTATCCATTTATTATCCATTTGGTTAAATGTATATCCGGCTCACTTTGATGCGCCTTTACAATTTTTTGTATCCTTTCATGATACCAAATTTTATTAAAACCGAATTCACTTTAACTTAATAAACCATACAACCATGAAATTTTTATGTACGCTTATTTGCGGATTATTATTAATCGCAGAAACTTACGCCACCATCCGCAGGGTAGGTTTTACTGATTTTCCGCCTATTACAGGTATTGACTATGTTAGCTTTTATTTAGCTCACCAGGCTGCAACAAATGGAGATACTATTTACGTATATCCTGGCAAAACAATTTCACGAAATGGATGGCCAGGCACTTGGAACAGAGCAGAGATAACGAAGCGTTTAATCATTGTAGGTAAAGGCAACTGGCTTGATAGTGCAAGTACACCAAGGGGTAATAGTGCCTTGCAGGCAACAAAAGGTATTTCTTATTTTGGTGGAGCAGGGTCAGATCCTTCCCAGGGTATTCATTTTTTATCAGGATCTGAAGGTTCCGTGATCATGGGGTTTGATGGTCAAGGGCAATATGTAGTTCCTTTTGCAAATAACATTACAATTAAAAGCAATTTTAACTTACTTATCTGGTTGGGAAACGCAACCATCGCAAACCTCACAGTGGAGAAGAACTACCGTGTATGGTTCAGCGGGGAAAACAGTAAAAACTTTACCTGGACAAATATGACTATTAGGAATAATTTTATTTATCAATTTACATTACCCGATCATTCCTATACCGGATCAATTACCAATAATACTTTAGCTTTCGATCAAACCGGTGCAGCAAATGGTGGGGACCTTGCGCTTTCATATTTTAACAACTTTAATTCCACCCTTAGCTATATTTACTTACGAGATGGATCGTGGCTATTTCAGGATAATCTGATGATTTTTTACTCTAATCCCAATGCTGCAAACAATGTCGACCATTTTCTTATTTCAGGCGGTAATGGATCCACATTTAATAATAATGTCAAGTTGCAATCTAATAATGCCGGACCATGGCCGGGAAATGGAACGGGCAATATTTCCATTCCGCCATCGCAGGTGGCTGATATATTTGAAGCTTTCCCTGCTATCGCCAACTCAAGTGCGGATGGCCGCTATCAGCTTAAAGCCAACAGCCCTGCCAAAGCAGGTTCGGCTGTACGGCCAACTGCTACCATCGACGCAGGCATGTTTGGTGGCCTAAATCCTTACAGGCTTTCAACTATCCCATCTATCCCCACTATCTACAGCATTGGCAGCCCAACCGGTAATACAGCCACCGGTAATAGCATACAGATAAACATCAGTACAAGAAGCAATAATTAAAACGCACCGGCAATGTTTACAAAATCAACATTATTGCAGCTTGCTGTATCGCTGTTTTTATATATTGGCAATACATCTGCACAAAACAATATTACAAGGGTGGAGTATTATGTAGATAAAGACCCCGGGCATGGTAATGCAATAAGCGCATCATTTGTTGCTTCACCCAATGTAAATACGTCATTTAGTATTGTTACAGATACATTTTCTTCCGGACTTCATATAGTTGGCGTTCGCAGCCGTGATGCCAGTGGAACCTGGAGTTTTGATGAACACTGGATGCTGTTGAAGCCAGCTTCTGTTGTTGCCCTTCCAAATATTGATAAGGTAGAATGGTACCTGGATACAGACCCGGGTTATGATAAAGCAACTCCCTATAGCGGTCTGCCTGTGGGCCAGGATTTAACGAACCTTTCTTTCCCCGTCAATCTCAGCAATATCACTCCCGGCTTGCATATCGTTGGTGTACGTAGCCGTAACACCGAAAAAGCATGGAGCTTTGATGAACGATGGTTGATACTAAAACAAGATACTGCAAGAATTGCCGGTAAAATTGAGAGGGTAGAATGGTACCTGGATACTGATCCCGGCTATGGCAAGGCGGATTCAATTATAGTAACTGCTGCACAGGATCTGGTTAACCTTTCTTTTCCTGTAAACTTAAGCAACCTTACCACAGGTCTGCACATCCTGGGGGTTCGCAGCAGCAATGCCGAAAAAGCATGGAGCTTTGATGAACGTTGGCTGATACTAAAACAAGATACCGCAAGAATTGCCAGTAAAATGGATAGGGTTGAATGGTACCTGGATACCGATCCCGGTTATGGAAAGGCGGACTCTATTATAGTAACTCCTGCACAGGATTTGGTTAACCTTTCTTTTCCCGTAAACTTAAGCAACATTACCACGGGCCTGCACATCCTGGGGGTTCGCAGCCGCAATGCCGAAAAAACCTGGAGTTTCGATGAACGCTGGCTGGTATTGAAGCAGGACACTGCGGTGGTACGGCAACCAATAACTTATATGGAGTACTATATTGATGCGGATCCCGGTCGTGGCAATGGTTTTCCGCTGGCACTACAGCCAGGTACCGATATCGCCAACCTGGCAAGCTTTGTAAATATTACCGGGCTGGATACCGGCCTTCACCGGCTGGGTTACCGGAGCCGGGATGCAAATGGTTCCTGGAGTTTTGACGACACCATCCATTTCACTATTAAAACCAAATCTGCTACTCCATTCATCATTGTAAACAGTATCGCCCCGGCGGAAGCCTGCAAAGGAGGCGCCTTCTTATTGGGCTATCATGCCACCGGTGTGTTTAGCCCCGGCAACCAGTTTGTTGCCGAACTGAGTGATGCATCGGGCAATTTTACAAATGCCACTTTTATCGGTTCAATTTCCAGTAATAACAATAGTGGCACCATCAATACCAATATTCCGCAAAACATTGTGGTTGGCAGCGGGTATAAAATGCGGATCAGAAGTACCAACCCGGTAATGGAAAGCCAGGCCACTACACAATATCTTTCTTTGGATCAATTCGTGTTAGGTACGGATACCGCCACCCTGCTTGTATGTGCGGAAGACAGGTTTGACCTTACCAGGGTTTATGAGCCACTGGGGGCAGCACTCACCTGGAGTATCGCTACGCCAACAAAGGCACCGGCGGGCATCTACAATGTGTACGCTACCAATGCGGTGGGATGCTTAGACACAGCCACTTTTTCCGTAAAATTAAATGTAGCCTACTGGACCGGCTCGGTAAGCAGCGACTGGCATGTACCAGCCAACTGGAGTACCGGCATAATACCATCTGACAGCACGCATGTTATTGTAAAAAACACAGTGACCAGGCCATCCATAATAAGTACCGGGGATGCATCGGCTGCGAGCATACAGGTATTAACCGGTGCACCACCGGTGCAGATAACAAACCAGCGGAAACTTATGCTGAAAGGGGTTTGTAAAGAAATGCCCAATTGATTTTATTCAACGCATACATGTTCCTACCAGTTAAATATATTATTGGTGGGAACATTTTTATATTGTGATTGTTGCAACCACCAATCTTATAATTAGAAAATCTAACTTTTAGTTTTATTTTTTATTTTCATAGCCCACACTATGCAATACAACTATAAAATATTATTGAACAAAGAAGAAGAGGGAGGCTATATGGTAACGGTTCCCGCATTACCTGGATGTATTACTCAAGGGGACTCTGTAGACGAAGCTTTATCAATGGCGAAAGAAGCTATCAAATTATATATTGAAGAACTATTGTCAAGGGGAGAATCCATTCCCACTTCACCTTCAAATATTAGGCCCTCGTAAAACCATTGAAACTTTTCCATAGCATTCAGATAAATTGTTACCATTTTTTCCGATGCAAAATTTAAAGCTTTACTAATTAACTTTGTCGCATGACAAGACAACACCTCATCGATCAAATACAACAAAAAAAATCATACCTCTGCGTGGGTTTGGATACAGATCTTACCAAAATCCCCAAACATTTACAATCGCACCCGGATGCGGTATTTGAATTCAACAAACAAATTATTGATGCCACCAAAGACCTGTGCGTAAGCTATAAAATCAACACAGCATTTTATGAAGCCATGGGATTGAAAGGCTGGGAAGCCATGCAAAAAACGGTGGATTATATCCCTGCAGAACATTTTACCATTGCCGATGCCAAACGCGGTGATATTGGCAATACATCGTCGCAATATGCCAAGGCATTTTTTGAAGTGTTGAATTTTGACGCCATCACAGTAGCGCCGTATATGGGAGAGGATAGCATACGGCCATTTTTGGAATACGACAATAAATGGACCATTGTGTTGGGGCTGACCAGCAATAAGGGAGCAGAGGATTTTCAAAAACTCATGGTAAGCAAAAAAAGCGAAGAAGAACTGCTGATGATACCCGATATTACCGACCCACACCGGCCGGTTTATTTATACCATAAAGTAATTGAAACAATCGCAGCATGGGGAACACCCGGTAATTTAATGTTTGTAACCGGCGCAACAAAAGCCACCGAGATTGAATTGGTGAGAGATATTATCCCCCACAATTTTTTGTTGGTTCCTGGTGTAGGTTTCCAGGGAGGAAGTTTGGAAGAAGTATCAAAATATGGATTGAATAAAGATTGTGGCCTCCTCGTAAATGCCAGCCGGGCTATTATCTATGCCAGCGAAAAAGAAGATTTTGCGGTTGAAGCCAGGGCCATTGCTGAACAATACCAGCAGGAGATGAGTACGTATTTATAAGTTGATTAAAGGTTGATATGAAAGCACGGTTGGATTGTAATGAACATAGCGTTGGAAGTATCATTAATAAAGAACCACGGGCTATCAACCTTTACATCACCTACCCCACCCCAATTTCCCCAATGAAATTTGACGCTCAATGATTTCTTTGATCTCTTCGGGCCTGGTAGTGCCGATGAGTAATAATTTGCCGTCTTTGAATTCCAGTTGTAATCCCTCGGAACACGAAGCAGAGGTATTGATTGCCCTACCTGTTTTTTCAGAACCTATCCTGATACCATATCCGCCATATTCGTAAAAGGAATTGTAGTGCCTCATGTAAGCATCGCTTAATTCATTCCAGCCAATAGAAGTTACCCTAATTTGAAAGGGATAAAACCGGTAATGAATTCCTTCCTCATTGATGGTGGTTTTAAGCCGGATAGAAAAGAGAAAGTACAAAAATGTAAGCGCCCCAAATTGCAATAAAATTAACCCCAGGTTGGATGCAGGCTTGTTACCAAATGGAATTCCCAAAATCACCTGTTGAATAATGGCGTATAAAAATAAAATATTCAGGGCAATGATTGCTGCCCAGGCCCACCAAACGCGAAAACCCTGTACCTCCCTAAATTCCGTTTTATTCATACCAATAATTTTGTGATGAGGTTAGGATGATGCTATTAAAGACTGAATGGTATGATTTAATTTTTTCGCCCATTTAAAATACTCCCTTCCCGATGGATGTAGTTTATCAGGAGCAAGAAAATCATCCAGCTTCCCGTCATTTCGTTGGGCGGTGGTGATATCGATAAAATGCACCTGGAAATATTCTGCTTCTGCCTGGCAAATAAAATTATACATGTCTATTTCTGCAGATATCTTTTCCGGATGCTGATCAATTGCAAAAGGAGTTACTCCCCAATCTGGAATGCTAAGTACTATTACATTTTTTGCTATCCCTCCTGCCCTTTCGATGGCCAACTCCAGCAGCACCCTGAAATGCAACCTGAATTCATCAGCACTCCTGCCGCGGTATTGATTATTTACGCCAATCAATAAACTAACAAAATTATAAGCAGCCAAAAGAATGGTTTCATCAATTGCCTGCTTTAATTCATCCGTTGTCCAGCCGGTAGTGGCTACAATCTCAGGTGCACAAAAATTGTAACCATCTTTGCGAAGCAATTGTATTGTTTGATATGGAAAGCTTTCCGAAAGGCTTACCTGCTCCCCAACAGTGTAACTATCACCAAGCGCCAAATAAGTATAGGATTTCATGTTGCTGCTATTTTAAATATTACCGATTTCACCCCATGGCACTATTCCAGTGCCATCCATCAATATATCGCTGCGGTTACCACCATGCACTAAGATACTTTTACTGCCTGGCTGATATTTTTGCCAGTATTTAAGGCCCTGCAATTCTTTACTGTCAGGCTTTTTTGCGGATTTCACTTCAATGCCAAATACCTCATTATTTTTCTCCAGTACCAAATCTACTTCATTGCCGGCGCTATCCCTGAAATAATACATCCCTCCATTTACGCCTTTGTTGGTCCGGTTCTTTTTAATTTCAGTTATCATCCAGTTTTCAAAAATACTGCCGTAGGCATTGTGTTTTAACAAAGCAACCTGGCTGGTAAGGTTCAGCAAATAACACAACAACCCGGTATCATAAAAATATAATTTAGGGCTTTTAATAATACGTTTGTTTAAATTATTATGCCATGGCTGCAGCAGGTAAATAATATAGCTGCTTTCCAAAACGCCCAGCCATGCCAAAATTGTTTTGGTATCAACACCAACCTGCTTTGCCAGTTCATCTCTATTTAAAATTTGCCCGGCATAATTTGCACATAACAAAACAAACCGGTTAAATGCGGCAAAGTTGGTGATGTTACGCAACAGCCGTACATCTCTCTGTAAGTAAGTTTGCACATACCCGCTCATCCATTTGGAGGGATTTAATTTTTCATTCCATATTTCAGGATACCCACCGGTGAGAATATGCAAATTGATATTATCGCTTGCCAGCATCGCATTTTGCAATTCGTTGTACGACAAAGGCAGTAACTCTAGATACCCTGCACGGCCGGCAAGCGACTGGCTTATTTGCTGCTGCAATAAAAAATTATTAGAGCCTGTTAAAATAAACTGACCACGTTTGGTATTACTGTCAAGCATTCCCTGCAATTGGCGAAAAACATCCGGCACTCTTTGTACTTCATCCAAAATAGCTCCTTTGGCATATTTTTTCATAAAGGCTGCAATATCAATATCGGCATCTTTTTGCTGGGCCGGATTTTCAAAACTTACATAAGGCTTTCCTTTAAACAGCATTTTGCTTAATGTGGTTTTACCGCTTTGCCGGGGGCCGGTAATACAAACCGCCCTAAACTGGGTGAGCGTATATTTGGCATCAGCTAAAATTTGACGATCAATCATACATTCCATTTTTACAAAAATATGCAAAAATGGAATGCAATTCCATTTTTACACAAAATTGCAAAAATGGAATCCTTGGCTGCAACTCCATCCCAGAGGCAATTTCAACAAATTAAAAAGCTCACAAAATGCTGCCATTTTATTTTCTAAATGATGTACCAAAAAAATGCAACGATTTTTTTTTTCTAAAAAACTTCTACTGAAATAGTCAATTCCATATTTGCACAAAATTGCAAAAATGGAATCCCTGGCTGTAACTCAATACCATCAGGGATTTTTAACAGGCTTACCAGGTACAAAACTACCAATGGGCGCTCCATACCACGGTACCACATCAACTGCAAATAAGCCCGCTGCTACGGCTGGGTCACTCAAAGCAAATTTTTCCGCTTCCTCCTTTGTTTTACAATCCAATATAAAAATGCCCCGCCAGGTTAAATCGTTTTTACCAAAAGGGCCTGCTACTTTTAAAATACCGTCATAATAAAGTTTATTGATATTGGCCATGTGCCCTTGAAACAGCTTTGCCCTGGCCGTGCTGTCAAAATCGTTTTTAGGACCGGTTTTTAACAGGATAAACCAAAATTGTACAATATTGTCTTCCGGTCTTTTTGGCTTTGCAGGGTTGTTCTGCCCAAATACTACAGTACCTGCTAACAGAATACCACAGATGAAAAAACATATCCTTTTCATGGTTCAATTTTTATTGAAAATACTTTTTGTTATTCAATTCAACAACAAGTTATACATAAATGGAAGATGCTCTATATTTGCATCGCTGCCATTCTACACTATGAAAAAGTTCAAAAACTATCCACAGTATATAAAAAATGTCTTATCGAAATCCCATCGTATTTCGATAAGACATAGAATGGCACAAGCAGGTAATAACAAATAGTAAATACTAAACCACCAATCACTTATGGCCGCAAAGACAGATAACTTTCAATCGCCTGATTATTTTAATGTAGACGAGTTACTAACCGAAGAACATAAACTCATCAGGGAAAGCGTACGCAATTATGTGAAGAAAGAAATTTCTCCTATTATTGAAGACTATGCACAACGGGCAGAATTCCCTCAACAGATTGTAAAGCAACTGGGCGACCTGGGTTGCTTTGGACCAACTGTGCCGGAGCAATATGGTGGCGGTGGATTGGATTATATCAGCTACGGATTAATGATGCAGGAACTGGAACGTGGCGACAGTGGTGTTCGTTCTACCGCCAGCGTGCAGGGTAGCCTGGTAATGTTTCCCATCTATCAATATGGCAGCGAGGAACAACGCAATAAATATTTACCCAAACTGGCAAGCGGCGAATGGCTGGGATGTTTCGGATTAACGGAACCCAATCATGGAAGCGATCCCGGCGGTATGCTCACCAATATAAAAGAAGATGGGGACCATGTGATTTTAAATGGCGCCAAAATGTGGATCAGCAATGCGCCCTTTGCACAGGTAGCGGTGGTATGGGCGAAAGATGAAGCAGGCGAAATCAGGGGAGTAATTGTAGAAAGGGGCATGGAAGGATTTAGTACCCCCACCACACATGGCAAATGGAGCCTGAGGGCAAGTGCTACCGGCGAACTGGTTTTTGATAATGTAAAGATTCCGAAAGAAAATATTTTGCCCAATGTAAAGGGATTAAAGGGCCCGCTGGGTTGCCTTACCAAAGCAAGGTATGGAATTGCCTGGGGCGCTATTGGTGCAGCAATGGATTGCTATGACATCGCATTAAACTATGCCAAAGAAAGAGTCCAGTTTGGAAGGCCTATTGCCGGCTTCCAGTTGCAACAAAAAAAACTGGCAGAGATGGTAACCGAAATAACCAAGGCACAATTATTAAACTGGCGCCTGGGTGTATTAATGAGCGAAGGAAAGGTAACGCCTCAACAAGTGAGTATGGCCAAGCGCAATGCCTGCGAAGTGGCAACCAATATAGCCCGTGATGCACGCCAGATGCTGGGAGGAATGGGGATTACCGGCGAATACCCCATCATGCGGCACATGATGAACCTGGAAAGCGTAATTACCTATGAAGGTACCCACGATATCCATTTGCTGATAACAGGTATGGATGTAACGGGGTTGAATGCGTTTAAGTAACCCCCTGTCTTCTAAAGGGGTGACGTAGAAGATTGTTACGGAGCCGGGGTTATGTTATTTTTATGAAGCCGGCAGTTGTTCTTCGTGGCGTCATCGTTGTGTCACTCACTTGTACTTTTGGTTCATTATTCAGCTCGCCTTAAATTGAATGTTTCTTTTATTTTTAAAAAAGGCGGCAAAGAATCCGTTACGGGTAATTCGAATAATTCGTGTAAAAAATTATAATATTCCATCAAATGAACAGTACTTCACATTCGAATACTCCAAGAACCCCCCTTCGGGGGGCAGGGGGGCTTGATTTTATTTCCGTTATCGGAGCAGGTACCATGGGCAATGGCATTGCCCATGTATTTGCACAGGCAGGTATTAAAGTAAACTTAATTGATGTGAGTGCAGTACAATTAGAAAAAGCCATTACTACCATCGGTAAAAACTTAGACCGGCAGGTAGCCAAAGCGACCCTCACAGAAGAACAAAAAAAATCGGCGGTAGAAAACATAGCAACTTTTACCGATTTAGCAACAGGTGTACAAAATGCGAGCCTGGTTGTGGAAGCTGCAACTGAAAACATTGAGCTCAAATTAAAAATATTCAAACAAATAGATGAGGCTGCACCAGCCGGTTGTATCCTGGCAACCAATACCTCTTCCATCTCTATTACAAAAATAGCCGCTGCAACAAAAAGGCCGGAACTGGTAATCGGCATGCATTTTATGAACCCGGTGCCTGTGATGAAACTAGTGGAAATAATTAATGGATACGCCACCACAAAGGAAGTTACCCATACCATTGTTGAACTAAGCAGGCAACTGGGTAAAATCCCCTGCGTGGTAAATGATTATCCCGGTTTTATAGCCAACCGCATCCTGATGCCCATGATCAATGAAGCGATCTATAGCCTGTATGAAAGTGTTGCAGGCGTGGAAGAAATTGACACCGTAATGAAACTGGGTATGGCGCACCCCATGGGGCCATTACAGTTAGCGGATTTTATCGGGCTGGATATTTGCCTGAGCATTTTAAAAGTATTGCAGGAAGGTTTTGGTAATCCAAAATATGCACCTTGTCCTTTATTGGTCAATATGGTAATGGCAGGTAAACTTGGGGTAAAAAGTGGTGAGGGATTTTATCAGTATACACCGGGCAGTAAGGAACTGGTGGTGAGTGAAAGATTTAAGTAGTTAGAAATGTTCGATGGCATTTTAATTCACGATAATATTTTCCACTTTAGTACAAACCTTTTTTATGGGAAAGAAAGAAAAAATCATTGATGAATATATCCGTAAATCTGCTGATTTTGCACAACCCATTTTAAATCATCTGCGTGAACTGGTGCATACCATATGCCCGGATGTGGAAGAAAAAATGAAATGGAGTTTTCCTCATTTTGATTATAAAAATGAGATGATGTGCAGCATGGCCGCTTTTAAACAGCATTGTGTTTTTGGCTTCTGGAAAGCCCCGCTGATGAAAGATCCGATATTGTTGGAAACCGCCAAATCAGAAGTGGCAATGGGGCATTTGGGCAAAATCACCTCTATGAAAGATCTTCCAACAGATAAAAAAATTAATGACTGGATCAAAGAAGCGATGCAGTTAAACGACCAGGGCATCAAACTTCCATCAAAGCCAAAGTCCACAGAAAAAAAAGGAATAGTTGTTCCGGACTACTTTACCAAAGCACTGGGCAAAAACAAAAAAGCATACCAAACATTTGAAGCCTGGGCTTATAGCCATAAGAAAGAATATGTGGAATGGATTACTGAAGCCAAAACTGAAGAAACAAGAAACAAAAGAATGGCAACTGCTATTGAATGGATCGCCGAAGGCAAAAGCAGGAACTGGAAATATGCAGCAAAATAGTATTTTCGTGAATGGTGAATCAATGTCGTTGACTTAAGGAAATAGACCTAAAGTTATTTATTAAAAAAGAGTTCTTTGACAATTTTTGTAAAACATTTGTGGTTATTTTTGGTGTATAAGATTATAGGGGCTATTGCAAAGAACAAAA
>JANPIJ010000097.1:0-2677 GCA_031424955.1 Ferruginibacter sp.
TGTAGTGGATTGTGAAACGGGTAATATCATTACAAAAATCCAGGTAGTAAAAAGGGCACATAATACCATCTACGCACCATCCGGAAAACGGGTGTATATGGCCGACATTGCCTCCCCGTTATTATTTGTAGCCAATCCGGCTTCACATACCATTGTTGAAAAGATTGGTCCTTTTGGAAACTTCATTCGCCCTTTTACTATCAATGCTTCCGAATCGCTGGTGTTCGTTACCGTTGACAGCCTGCTGGGTTTTGAAGTGGGCGACCTGAAAACAGGAAAACTCTTGAACCGTATTGTAGTGGAGGGATGGAACCCGGGGCCGGTAAGAAGACATGGAAACCCAAGCCACGGCATAGGCCTTACGCCAGATGAAAAAGAACTATGGTTAGCAGATGGACATAATATGCGACTGCATATATTCAGCGCCAGGCCGCCTTACCAGCAGTTGAGCACTATTCCGCTACAGGATATGCCGGGATGGATCACTTTTACGGTGGATGGAAAATATGCTTACCCGTCAAGCGGTGAAGTGATTGATGTAAAAACCCGCAACATACTGTTCACATTGAAAGACGAATTCAATAACAGCGTAGCCAGTGAAAAGATGGTGGAGATACAATTGATTGGAAACAAAGCCGTATTGGCCGGTGACCAGTTTGGCATAGGACGGGCAAAATGAAATAACATAGCAGACTTTGCTTCCGTGCCTGGTATGTTGCTGAAGTTGAAAGTTTTTTTTTGTTGTCCGGGCTGAAGTATTTCAATGAAGCTTCAGTGGCGTCGCACTCTTGTATGTTTGTTTTTCAATTGAGCAATGGGCGAAAGGTTTATGTTAATGGCTTCTGCATTCAGTTCGAAGATTAGTAACGAAGAGACACCGGACAGGAGTCCGGCGCCTAAAGGATTGTTCCGGGCTGACCCGATCTTATATCGGGATCGCATTCTTGTACAGTTGTTTTTCAATTGAGCAATCTGCGAAGGGTTCATGTTGATCGCTTCTGGAGTCAGTTCGAAGATTAGTAACAATTAGACACACCGGACGGAGTCCGGCGCCTGGTGGGGTTTTACGGAAAAAGCTTTATCAATTGTAGCATATGAGTGAAGACACAGTCGGGACGAAAGGTAACGGTTACACTAAAAGGGAATTCATTCATTTCCAATAACAGGGGGCTCGCCCGCCATAATTTTTTTATAAAGTTTCGGCAGTCCTTTTTCAAACCATTCCGGTAATTTTCCATGATGAACCGCATGATCTACTTCGCCATTTTTAAAAAGTGCCAGTACTCTGGGATTCACACTTTCGGAGGTATCCACTATTTGTAGTTCATCAATCTCCATATAACGCTTATTAAGCTGAACTAAATTTCCATAATAGTTTCTTTCAATCTCATATGGTGGCACATTGTGGCCGCCCATTTAGGCCCGGTCCATTACCCTTATCGCTGAGAGATCAGTATCATTTAATCCAAAAAAAACTACATGAATTTGATAGCCCGCCTTTTTAAATCTTTTGGGTGTTTTCCAGTTTGCAGCCTCTGGAAGATGCCCTTCGTATACAAAATCTCTATTTTCTTTAAGTGCCTTTTTAAGGCATTCTTCAAAATATTCAAATAACCAGGCAAGAGCTTGTCGTCCGGCTTCTTTTAATGAAGGAGTGGTGGTTTTGTATAATTCTCTTTTCTTTTGCAGAGTTAACTTGTCACCGTCAAAAACTTCGCAGTTAGTTTGTACCTCCTTTGGCAAATACGAAAAGCCAACGGTAGATTTACCAGCACCGTTTGCGCCAGTTATGATATACAAGTCTGGCATTAAAATTAAATCAGCTTAAATTGTTTTCTTATGGCATTACCCTCCTCAAAAGAATATGCAGAAATAACTTTAAAATCATTGTCCTTACGACTTAACGTTACATGTAGCATTGAACCATCGGAGTATTCCAGGTAGCATTGATCAGAGGGCAATGTTTTTGAATTAATCATAAAAGGCAATCCATTTCTGAATTTACTTTCACGCAAAATCTTTATTGCCCGAAGTCCGTCTTTTTCTAACTGCTTAAGTTTCATAGATAATAGAAAATGATTTTACATTCATTGATTAGGATACACAAAATTACTAAAATACTAATTTCTAACCTGTAATGTAGCAATTTAACCAATCCACCTCTCGGCGGGGTTTTCATAGCCGGCCTATGTGTGTTTGGATGTTTAAGTAATTGCTGTGAATGCTTTGAAAAGCCCGCCGGTACAAAAACTGAACGAAGGCCAGGGATTCATGTAAATTTCTTCGCTGTCCAACTTTGGAGATGGTTCACTACCGACACCGGACGGAATCCGCTACCGGTGAAGATAAAAAACTACTGTAACCGAAGGGAGTAGATTTATTCTATATTGTACCCTCAAATTGTTTTTAAGCACCTAAAAAGAATAAAAAATATATGAGCACAAAAGCCAACATGCTGTCAGTAGTAACCACCCTGGTGTTGATGTTAACATTCGCTTTTGCGCCATTGTCCAAAAATTTATATGGTCAGCAACAAAAATCCCCACCCATCACAAAGCGGTTTTTGTATGTAGCTGTTCCAGGCATACGCGACTACCTGGGATATGGCGGACACGGCATCCTGGTTTTTGATATCAACCACCACCACCGCTTTGTAAAGCGGATAAAAACACAGGGG